>JAJXYX010000025.1 GCA_021780355.1 bacterium
TTGATGATCGATCGCCTCGATCGATCATCAAACGCAAGTGATCAACTGGAAACGCGAAGCGTTGGAAGGCGATAGGGACTTAAATCCAAAGAAACTGAAAAGTCGAAGAAAACTATAAACTATAGTCTAAAGGACTCCGTCCTTTAGTGGGGTTTGGGGCGAAGCCCCAAGCAGCGCTCGAGGCAAAAAAACATTGGCAATAGGGGGTCATTCAGGATATGGAAGAAACTATGGGCAGATGGTGGATTGGCATTATTTTAGTAGGGGCGGGTTCTTGCGTAAAAGTTCCTCAGCATGAACTGGCAGAAAGGCTGAGCTCGTGCGGCGTTGAGGAGGCGCGGCTGGACGCGATGGAGGCGGGGGTTGCTGAGGGGGAGCTGGGACAAACTTGGTGGCTTGAGTTTGACGATGAGACTCTGACTGAGCTGATTGAGATGGCGCTGAAAGGAAATCCGACGTTAAAGCAGGCGGGAGCTCGATTGAATGCGGCGGCTGAAGTGGCCTTGCAGAAGAGGGCGGCCTTGTTTCCACAGGTGTCATTTGATCCCAATGACATTTGGCAGCATTATGCAAAAGATGGCTTTTTCCGTACGTACGCTCCGAATATTCCAGCGATGGTCAATGATGTCATGATCTATTTTACCTTTACGTACGAGGTGGATTTTTGGGGAAAGAACCGGGATCTATTTCGGGCGGCTTTAGGCGAGATGAGAGCTAGAGCTGCAGAGCAGAGGCAAGCTGAGCTTTTGATCACGACATCGATTGCATATATATATGAAGAGCTCCAATTTTTGTTGAAGAAGCGAAGTATTTTGGAAAAGCAAGAAGCGATTCGAGGGAGGATTGAAGAGATCCGAGAGCAAAGAAAGATGCATGCACTAGATGGAGCTTTACCGCAATTAGACTCTCGATCGAGCACGTTGGATGTTTCTGCCCTTTTAAGAGAGGTGGGACCAAAAATTGATGAACATGTGCATATGCTGCATAGACTCGCTGGTCTAACGCCGGATGAAAAAGTCGAGATTGTAGGGAAGCCGCAACCTTGTTTGCAAGTTCCTTTGCCCAAAGAACTCTCTTTGGATCTACTGGCTAGAAGACCTGATTTAGCGGCTTCGAGAGAGCGAGTGGAAGCTGCGGCAAAACGGATCGATGCGGCCAAAACCGATTTTTATCCTAATGTCAATTTAACTTCCTTGATTGGCCTTGAATCCATTTTTTGGTCAAAACTGTTTGGGGGGCAAACGTACAGCGGCTCTCTCCAGCCAGCGCTCCACTTACCTATTTTCACAGCGGGAAAAATCAAAGCGCAGCTCATGCAGCAAGTCGCAGAATTCAATGAAGCTACCTATGCTTATAACGCGCTCATATTGCAAGCAGCCCAAGAAGTAGCTGACGCATTATCGACTTTAATTTTCCTCAAGGAAGAGACGACGATTCGACTCCATTCATGGGAAGTGGCCCAAAAACAAGAGAGTTTAACGAAAAAAAGACTCGAGCATGCGATTGACGATCAAATCGCTTGGCTTAATGCCCAATATAAAACATTGGACATGGAACTTTTGGTAGTCAGCTTAGAGTACGCGACTCTTTTGGAAAAGATTTTGCTGATTCGAGCTTTAGGAGGAGGGTATTCTGATGGCGCCTGAACCTGTAGTCTCCGATAAAAACAACCACCGTCGCGCAATTTGGATTGCGAGCTCGATCTTTTTATTTTGCCTGATCGCTGTCTTTCTCTATTGGATGCTTTGGGGAAGATTTCATGAGAAAACCAATGACGCTTACGTCAATGGCAATTTCATCACCGTTACGCCGCAAGAATCAGGAATCGTCGTTTCGATTTTCGCCGACAACGCCCAAAGGGTCGAAGAGGGGCAGCCTATCTTGGAATTAGATCGGCATGACGCCCAAATTGCTCTCGATCGAGCAGAGGCTCGTTTAGGCAAAGAGGTTCGATCGGTCAACCAATTGTTTTTTAAACAAGAGGAGTTGAAAGCGAAACGAGAAGAGTTTGAAGCCCGTTTGATCAGGGCTCAGCTCGACTATGATCATAGAGCAGCTTTAGTCGCCGATGCTGGCGTATCGAGAGAAGATTTTGAGCATAGTGAAACAGCTCTACTCAGCGCGCTCGCAGCTTTGCTCGAAGTGGAAAAAGAGCTCGCCAGCGCATCGGCCCAAGTCGATAACACAACCATTGCAACCCATCCTTTAGTAGAAGAGGCGAAAGCAGATCTCCGAAAAGCCTTTCTGTCGCTGCATCGATGCACAGTGCTCGCTCCAGCCACCGGCCTTGTCACACAAAGAAAAGCGCAGGTAGGACAATGGGTCCGCGCCAATGAGCCGCTGATCGCTCTCGTTCCCCTCGAGCAGATTTGGGTGGACGCCAATTTCCGGGAAGTGGATTTACAACATATGCGGATCGGCCAGCCGGTCTCTCTTTTTTCGGATATGTATGGAAGAAGAAAGAAATTCCACGGTAAAGTCGTCGGATTAAATCCGGGCACTGGGAGCGTCTTTTCCATTCTGCCTCCGCAAAATGCAACAGGCAATTGGATCAAAATTGTGCAAAGGGTTCCCGTAAAAATCAGCCTCGATCCTCAAGAGATCAAAAAACGACCCCTCGTGTTGGGCCTTTCCATGACAGCCACCGTCGACACCCACAATCGATCGGGAGAAAGGCTCCCCTCTGCGGCGCCTATGCATGCGATCTATAAGACGAGCGTCTATACGCATGAATTAGACGGAGCCCAAGAGCTGATTGAAAAGATCGTTTCAGAAAACTCGAGCCTCCCCCCTTCTTCAACCCTATGCAACTGCAGCTCTAAACCATGACACCGATTACCACACTCGAGCGCATTATTTTATTCGTCTGCGTTTCCCTTGTGACGTTCATGATGGTTTTGGACTATTCCATCGCCAATATTGCCATTCCTTATATTTCGGGAGATTTGGCTGTCAGCAATGAGCAAGGAACGTATGTGATCACCTCCTTTGCTGTCGGCAACGCTATTGGGCTTATCCTTACTGGATGGTTGACCAAAAGAGTAGGGCAAATCAGATTGATCGTCATCTCAACAGGACTATTTACCCTCATGTCGGCCTCCTGCGGGTTTTCAAGCAGCTTGGCCATGTTGGTCGTTAACCGATTCCTTCAAGGGCTCGTCTCTGGCCCGATCGTCCCTTTAAGCCAAAGTTTACTCCTCTCTTATGGAACAAAAGAGAGCCACGCGAGAGATTTGGCCTTTTGGTCGACGATCGTCATCACAGCTCCCGTCGTAGGGCCGATTCTAGGAGGATACATTTCAGACTACTACAGTTGGTCTTGGATTTTTTATATCAATATCCCCTTCGGACTTGCCTGCACGATCATTTTTTGGGTCATGATGAAAAATCGTGAAACACCTACCGACAAAACCCCCGCCGATTATGCCGGCATTCTTTTGCTCTCTATCGGGGTTACTGCTTTACAGATTTTCTTAGATAAAGGGCAAAACTGGGATTGGTGGAATTCTCATCTCATCCAAATCCTAGCTAGCTCAACTGTGATCGCATTTACCTATCTTTTCATCCAAGAATATTGGCATAAAACCCCCTTCATTGCGCTACGCTTGTTTAAAATCCCCTCATTTACGCTCGCCATGCTTTGTCTTTTCGTCTCGTATGGGATTTATTTTGGCACCGTCGTGCTCGTCCCTTTATGGCTGCAAGAATACATGAATTATTCCGCCGAGAAAGCGGGCCTTGCCGTGGCGGCTCTCGGCATTGCGCCGACGCTGCTTTCCTTTACAACGCCGCTTTTTGTCAAATGGATCGGCAATGCGGCAACCCTTGCCATTAGTTTTGCTTTTTTTGCCCTCGCTTGCTTTTGCAGCGCGTTTTTTACCACAGACGTTAGTTTAGGAGTCATCTCCGGCGCCCGATTTCTTTTTGGCTTTGGCTTCGTCTACTACATCAGCCCCCTTTTCGGACTCAGCACGCAAGACATCGATCCAAAAGATCTCCCTATGGCGATGGGAATTTTTCATTTTTGCCGATCCATGGTGGGAGGCATCGGCACCTCGGTATTCACCACCCTTTGGATTAGAAGAACCTATTTTCATCATGAGCGTATTGGCGAGCTTCTCACCCGCTTTAATCCCATCACCCCAGAAGTCGCCGATCTTCAATCGCTCGCTCTGCTCAACCAAGTTCTCGATCAACAAGCAGCTATGCTCGCCATGAACGAAGTCTTTTACCTCATGGGCTGGATTTTTTGCGCTCTCTTAGCAGTTTTAGGAACCTGGCTAGTGCTGACGAAAAAACAATCTCCCCAAAAATCCTTGCTTGATAATTCTTCATCTGCGTAAGCTCTCCCGCCAAATACAGTCTCTTAGATTAATAAGGACAAGTGAGATCGATATCTAAGATAAGCTGCCCTTTTTCGATCACAATCGAAGATCTGGATTTGGAAGGAAGTAAAAGATGCGCATGTAAATTGCGATCTAGATGGTCGATTGCTTTTTCTAAAAGGGGCGAAATAGGATGATAATCCATGTCGATTTTTGCCTTTAAATCACCATGCTCATTTACGTGACCTAGAGACTGAAGGATTCCCAACTTCAATTTTTCTTCAAATTGAAATCTTTCTCTTTCGGAAGGAAAATATTTGGGAGAAATCCCCACTGCAAGCGCCATTTGTTTAGTGCGAAGCTCTCGGCACAGAGATTTATCAGCATCGTGCGCTTCTGGCGTAAGAAAAAATCCATATAGTTTGGCCACTTTATCAGCCATCTTTTCAAGATTTTCAGAGGTCGGTTCGCAGCACTTTCTAAACGTGGGCAAATGTTTATGATAAGGAAGCTTGAGTGTTGTATCGACGGCCATCATTTCTCTCTGCTTTGAATCATCTCAAGAGGTTTCACAAAAAGCAATTCAAATTTTAACCCCAAAATGACAAAATGAATGTTTAGATGGAAAAGGAAATCCAACAAGAGATCAAAGCGATCCATCCCATATTTATTCTCCGGAGGGAATATGGTGGAACTGATTATAATCAAAAAGTATCTTCATGAATTTCACGACGGAGCTCTCCTTAATATTGAGCATGCAGGACACACATATATTTTCACCTTGGAGAGCGCGGAAATGGATCCCTTAGACATGAAAGATGTAATTATTCTTTCGCAACGAGGAACAATTAAAGGCAAATTACATATTGAGAATATTGAGCATGTAAAAGTCAATGAATTAACATTTCAGCATGAGTTGAATATGCAATATGATTATGGATCTATTTTTGATTTAAATATTCAAAATAATATTATTGAAATACAAGTTAGCTGGAGAAATTCTCCACAAAAACCCTATGTTAATGATTTTTCTACGATTGTTCTAAAATCCAAAAATATTTGGTGGGAAAATCTCCCTGATTTATCAGATCCATTTTGGTGATATTTATTTTAAGGAACCCACTAATAGGCGATCCCAAACTATTAGAAAATTGGAAATATTAAAATTTATTTCCTAATATAAAATAGAAATGAATACAGATATAAAGATATTTCCGTTAGATTTTGAACAAGCATTTCGATATGTAAAAGATCAACTTCAAGATGGACACACTTTAGCACGAGAATTATTGATGCATCTTGACTTCAAGAAAGGGGCTTTTTTTTCTTTACTTCATCCCTCAGCAGATAGAACAAAAATTTATGAATTTCGAGCTGGAGGTATATTGGCAGTAAATCCATTAGAGGCTGTCTTTTTTCAAGGGAAAATATATCCTGGTAGAAAAAAAGCACATTCTGTTCATCAACTAGCGCTATATTTGAAAAACAAGTTGCATTCAGGTCAATGTTGTTTTTTTGAAGATTTAGTTCATCGTAAGTCAGATCCAGTTCAGGGCGATTTAACTAAAATTTTTTGACACATTCGGACAAAAAAATCTTGCCAATATTCCTTGCAAGTATCCAACTCCGAAAGTTGCAGCTCGCCTGAC
>JAJXYX010000009.1 GCA_021780355.1 bacterium
TTGGGGGAAATCGTGGGGTTGCCAGGAGTCGTAGACAGGCAGCTTGGAACGATGATTATGCTATTCGCTTGTTGTCAAGAGCGTTCAACTGGAAAGTGTAAAGACTTTTTCATGAAAAGCCCCTGGGATAAAATCTGCAATTCAGAAAAAAAAAGAAAAAAATCTAACTCTTGTAGGGACTATGAGTCAAATGATGCATGAAATCCAGGCACTCGGTTTAATGTTTAATTATTATCAAAAAATAGACTTGAAAAAAGGAAGAGAAATGGTTATTTATGCGGCGCAAATCCTTGCAGATAACATCAATGAGGAAGAAAAAATACATCCTTATTTATCGACATACCCATTTCCTCCGCAAAAAACAGAAATCCACCTTTATTTATACAATCCAAACGGATCACCTATCCCCCCAGGAGAGCTGTCTATTGTTTCGTTAGCTTATGGAATAATCAAGTATGAAATAGAAGATCCTGAAACAACGTATCTAAAAACTATTTATCAAGAAACCTATGAGGAAGCTTTGGAAAAAATAAAACATGAAGATTCTGAGGGCTAATAACTATAGTACTTCCGGTTGAAAGGCACCCAAGATTTTCGTTTTATACCGAAGAAAGCTTTGAACCCGCCTGTAAGCCGATTCTTCAGCTTTCTTCGGTATAACAAGTCACTTTCCTGAATGTTTTTTACGGCTGAGAATATAAGAGCGAAGATAAATTTTCGAAAGTCCTCCGATCACTACAAGGACTGCGCCTATAATGGAAAAGGTATTGGGGATATTTTTGAAAAAGAACCAATCCCATAAACCTGCGAGAAGAACTGATACATACATAAAAGAAGAAAGCTTAGAGGGCGTAGCATGCTGATAGGCCATCGCACGGAAAAGTTGATTAAGAATAGAAGCCACGCCCAATCCTGCTAGAAGCCAATAGATCATAAGAGAGGAATTGATCTCCCGAGGCACTTCCATTCGTCCCCAAAATAGATAGGGAATGAAACTAAAAAAGACGCAAAAAAGAAATAAATACAAAACGCCAAGATCGGATCGTTCTGTTTTGGAGTTGATGCCAAACACAATTTGCGAAGCTCCTTGCGCCACGCCAGAGAGCAAACCAATCCAGCTCATTTTAATGAAAAGATCGGCGTCAGGCTGCAGCACAAAAAGAACGCCGACAAAGGAGATCGCTAGAGAGACCCAAGTGGATACTCCAACTCTTTGTTTTAAAATGACCCTTTCGATAACAGGAATAAAAAGAGGGCCTGTATTTAATAAGACAAGAGCATTTAATAGAGTATTTTTATCTAAATAGAAATAGTAGCAATACTGAGAAGTTAACACAAAAAAAGCTCGAAGAATATGCATTTTCACATCGCGAACCCGAAAGCCTTCGTTAAAGAGCCCGAAACTGCACATGAAAAGAATGCACAAAAGAAATGAGATGAGATAACGCCAAAAAACAAGGGCGGTTAAATCCATGTAATTGAGGCCGAATTTCCCCAAAAGACCTGTCAAGGCAAGTCCTGTGGCGGAAAGCAGCATGAAGAGGACGCCTTCGGAAAACGATTCTTTTTTCATATTTTTACGTATGGCATAGCTTAGAAAAATGATCAAGAAACAGCTTTGTATTTCCTTAAATTTTGTGTTACTCTCTTCTGAGAATCTATACCCGTTCCACCTCAATGGCACCCAAAAAGACCACATTGAAAGCCTTTTAAATCGAATAAAAAGTTCGGGTTAATATTAATTCAATATTGACCCGAACTTTTTATTCGATTTAAAAGGCTTTCAATGTGGTCTTTTTGGGTGCCATTGAGGTGGAACGGGTATATACCCAAGGTGATTCAAAATTTGGCCGCTAGGCGGGATTGAAAGCTGCCAAAAATCGATTGTTACAAAGGGGGGTAGTATTAAATCAATACAATCCCCCTTTGTAACAATCGATTTTTGGCGCTTTGAACCCGCCTAGCGGCCAAATTTTGAATTACCTTGGGTATAAGGGAATTTTATGTTTGTTTATTCAAAATCCATCATTCGTTTTGCTCAAGACATTAAACTGGATGTAAAAAAAATTCTTTTAAATGAGATTGGACTTAAATGTACGAGCGATCGTTTTTATGATCAACGCCAGCAACATTCCTATCCGATCAAAGTGGTGATTTACAATCACCGAGTCATGCTCGGCTATTTCGATGCTTCCTTTTACGAGCTAGGCTTTCATGAATGCCTCATGCATGCCAAAAAAGATCAGCTGCATAACATCATCCGCCATGAACTTGCCCATTACATGACCTTTATTGAATATGGCCATACGGTAGAGCCTCATGCGGCTGAATTCAAGCTATTTTGCAAAAAAATGAACTGGGATGAAAGCGTTTCTAAAGCCTCAATGGAATTGGATCTTCAGCAAATGAAGATTGAGAAAGAAGAAAGAGGCGTATTAAGAAGAGTAAAAAAACTGATGGCTCTAGCTAATAGCTCCCATCAAAATGAATCCGAACAAGCTCTCATTAAATCGCAGCAATTGCTCGTCAAGCATCATCTTGAATCGAGCTATGCCCATTTTGAGCAGGAAGAAAAAGTTTTCATGAAACGGATCATGAAACAAAAAAAAGAGACTGCCAAAATGAGGGCCATTGCCACGATTTTACAGACCTTTTTTGTCAGCGTCATTTATAGCCGAGGAACGGATGGCACATGCCTTGAAATCGTAGGAGAGGCAGAGAATTTGGAAATCGCCGACTACGTAGCATCTGTTCTAGATCTTGAATTCGAGCGTTTATGGGATGTAGCTAAACAAACTTCTAAGCTTAAAGGGGCTCTTGCCAAAAACTCTTTTCTTCTAGGCATCGCTAAAGGCTACTGCAATAAGATTAAAGCTCTCAAGCAGCACTACGCCGCAGATGCCGTTCAAGCATTGATGGTCTTAGAAAAAAAACTCATCGATGCGAGAGATGTCGTTTACCCCAAACTTTCTTCTAAAACAAGCTATGGAGGGCATTGTCCTCACGCCTCTGGACTGGGGGAAAAAATGGGCCGAGCTCTAAATATCAATCCCGGTCTGCAAAAAAAATCAGACCAAAGCCGCCTTCATCTCTCCCACCAGAAAAACTCTTCTTAAGAGATGAACTTGAAGCGCGGTTGAAGAAGGCCATCGATCAAAACCTCCTCCAAAAAAGAAGCGACAGGCCGAACCCAAATGTCGCCCTCGCCATATAACGCTTGATAGACCACCAATTCTTCGAGTGTTTCTGAGTGGCGCGCTACGCCAAGAATTTTATAGCTCTTTTTCTTATAGTGCTCATAAACGCTTCCCGGGACAATGGCCCGGCTTGCTTGAGAAAAAGCTGGCAAAGTTTCGCTATTCATGGTTCACCGCAATATAGACTTTTACTTCTGGATTTTTTTCAGGATGAAAAGAGGGGCTATAAAGTTCAAAATCTGTCGTATAAGAGCGTTTTAGATCAGAGCCCCAAATACTTTGCCATGCAGCAATTAAACCTTCTGGGAATGAACCTTGAGAAGAAAACACCGCGTATTGCGAACTAGGAATGGTTCTTCCCACCAATCCTTCGGGAACATCCTCTAAACTAGATACCTCAGTACCAATGATACAAGAATAGGGCTTAGTAAAATCTCCCTCGTAGTCTGTATAAAGAGCAAAAACGCCGCTAGGCAATTGATTAGGAATTCGGACCAAAGTATTTTCCCTATAAAATCTTTCCCAATGAGCCGGTATTGCTGTAGGACCTTCTTGATTATCGGTTCTCAGCTCAAGTCCAATAAAGAATTTTTCTTGAGCATTTTCAATTTTATATGGCATGTCCAGTTCCTTGGCTTTTGAGTTGTAGCAAGATATTAGAAAAAAAATATTTTTTGCTCAACAGGACTACTCTCTATTTTGGTCTAAATAGTACTCCGCATCAATAGCGTCTAAAAGATGAGGCTTTTCTTTAAAGCATTTCACTTTCAGAGTAAGACCAGGTTTTCGAATGACGCCGGAATAGGTAGAAGTACTGCTCGATTCTTGCACATCAGCTTTAGAAGAGGAGGTTCGAGAAGAACTTTTCGCGGCAGCGGAAGTATTTTCGTAAGTGTCCACATAATTGATCATACGGCTTTGATCAGTAGAAGAGAGAACGGTAAAATATCTATAGCCATGCTGAATCGCCAGTTCTGAAGCGCGCATAAGAGCATATTTCATCACCGTTTCATCTGTTGTGCATCCATTGCCTCTAAAGGTCACAAGATAAGAATCTGACGAAGTGATGATTTCAGAATAACCTCCGTTAAACCCCGCAACCTGATAGCCCGTAGAGCAAGAAGCCAAAGTTAAACAAAAGAACGCAAATCCAGAAATTTTTGTAAGTTTCATATTAAAGCCTAAACGGTTCATAAAGAACCAGATAATAGAAAAACGAAAGCATTAAATTCAAGAATAATTTTGACGCTGAACAACCCATCACTACGATCGCAGCCAACCTCCAATGCATCCAAGTAAAAAGAACTCACCGCACATGACCAGCCATCTCTTCTTCCGATTCCTGATTTCCAAAATTTTTCCGATGTTTCCACGCAACGCAATAAGCCGTACCCTATGAAAGGCGTTAAGATAAATAACCCCAACAATTTAAATAAAAAATAATTTTAAATCCCGGTTCATAAAACACCTTCAAAATTTAAGAAGAACCTAGAGTGTAAATGATAGTAAATGTGACGGTAGCCGGATTTGAACCAGCGACACGCGGATTATGATTCCGCTGCTCTAACCAGCTGAGCTATACCGCCAGAAGGGAGAAAAAATAGCGGGGGTAGGACTCGAACCTACGGCCTTTGGGTTATGAGCCCAACGAGCTAACCACTGCTCCACCCCGCGATATCAAAGAAAGTAAGACTATAACATTTAGCTCTTTTATTGCCAAATTCTTTTTTCCCGCATCAGGAAAATCACTTTTTCTGCTGAGCCTTTTCCTGACGAAAATAGCCGATCGGCTCCATGCTTCATCTCTTCAAAAAATCTAGAATCAGAAAAAAAACGTTCCAAAATAGGAAGAACTTCATGAAGCGCTATTTGCTGCCCTGCGCCCATGCTGAGAACATGAGAAGTCAATTCTTTTTGTCCTTGCATATACGGACCAAAAAAAGAGGGGCAACCATAAAGACAAGGCTCTAATACATTATGCCCACCTATCCGGTCTGTAAAACTTCCTCCCACAAGAGCTAATCGGCTATTTGCATAGCAAAAAGGCAACTGTCCCATCGCATCGACTAAAATCACGGTTTCCTGACCTGAAGCGTTTTCTAACTGGCTTAAGCGAAGAAAAGAGATTCTTTTTCTTATTAACAGTTTTTCCACTGCATCAAATCTCTCAGGATGGCGAGGTGCTAAAAAAATCATCAACCGAGAAAACATCGGCTCCAAAACTGTTAGCAAAAGCTCTTCTTCGGGGTCATGCGTGCAAGCAATCGTCAGCACTTGGCGTCCAGGCGGCTGAGCCAATTTCCCCTTGATCTCTTGAGGTTCCACATCGAATTTCAAATTCCCCGTGACGTAGACATCCCTCACAAAAGGAGCAAAACGAGCTGCATACTCATCATGTTGAACACAAAAAAGATCAAACATCCCAAAGAGCCGTTTAGCAAAAAAAGAGAAAAAGCCAAACCGCCGGGCCGATCTTTCAGAAATCTTGCCGCTGGCAAGCACAATTCGCGTCCCTTCTCTCTTCAGAGCGCTTAGCTGGTTGAACCAAAAATCCCCTTCGATCAATACAAAATAAGTCGGCTTTAATTTTTTCGCCCATCTTCGCATGATCCAAGAAAAATCAAGTGGCAAAAAGGCAAATGCGTCAGCAGATCCAAGAGATCTTTTCGCCTCTTCCTTTCCTGTCCACGTGGCATGCGTCACTAAAAAAAAAGCCTCAGAAAATTCTCTCTTCAACCTCAAAAACAAAGGCTGGGCCGCCTTTGTCTCCCCTACCGACACCGCATGGATCCAAATAACAGCTTTTCCGCCTGCATCAGGAACTCTCATTCCCAATCTTTCCATTAACGAAGCCCCCCTTTTCCCCCGCCACCCATCTTTCAGCAACTTGGGAATACATCCCAAACTCAGCAGCAGCAGCAAAAGATCATAAACAGCTATTCGTATCCTCTCACCCATACATTGGACTCCGCGCCCTTTAAAATCCGTTTTATTTATCCCTTCCCCATACAAAAACAAGGGGATTTTAAAGGGCGCCAGCCCTTTAATGAGGTGCGGGGCGAAGCCCCGCCCTCCCCTACGACTTCAAAACAATGTTGAGCAGCTTATTAGGCACGAATACCGTTTTAATAATTTCTCCTTCTAAAAACTTTTGAACATCGGGCAGATTGTGAATATGGGAAAGGATTTGATCTTCTGTTTGATCTTTAGGCCCTTCAAAGCGAGCACGAAGCTTACCGTTGATTTGAACAACGTAGGTCGCTGTATCGTCTATGAGGTAGGCTGGATCGATCGGAGGAATGGGGGCGTAGGTGATCGAATGCTTTTCTCCGAGGGCCTGCCAAAGCTCTTCAGCAATGTGGGGCGCGAAGGGGTAGAGCATTTGGATGGCCATTTTTAACGATACTTTGGGGTAAGAGGGAAGTGGAATGAAGTTGTTAATGAACTCCATCATGTGAGCAATCGCTGTATTGAATTGGAGAGTTTCCATCCCTTCTGTGACGAGATGCACGAGCCGATGCGCGAGTTTAGACGCTTCTAGGGAAGGAGCGTCGGTGACTTTGTCGGAGTGGACCATGTCATAGAAACGGTTGAGGAAACGACGGCAGCCTGTGACGGCGTCCGTATTCCAAACTTTTTCCCGATCGAAAGGGCCCATGAACATCTCGTAGAGACGAAGAGCGTCGGCGCCGAATTCCTCGATAATCTCATCAGGGGAAACGCCGTTGAGTTTCGATTTGGACATCTTTTCCATTTGAACAATCAACTCTTCGCTCTGAGGAGAGTAAAACGAGCCGTTGCTTTCTTGGACGTCGGCGGGATTGAGATAGCCGCCTTGGGGCAATTTGAACGAACGAGCCGTGACGAGACCTTGGTTGCGAAGCGTCGCAAAAGGCTCTGGCGTGTGGACAAGACCGCAATCGAATAAAACTTTATGCCAAAAACGGGAGTAGAGAAGATGCAAGACAGCATGCTCTACGCCACCGACATAAAGATCGACTGGCATCCAATATTTATCGGCCTCTGAACTCCAGGCGGCCTCTTTGTTATGGGGATCGCAAAAGCGTAGGTAGTACCAACAAGAACCTGCCCACTGCGGCATGGTGTTCGTTTCCCGAAGGGCTTTTTTTCCTGTTTTGGGATCGACGAGCTCGACCCAAGAGCGATCTTTTGCCAAAGGACTTTGTCCGCTGCTGTGAGGTTTAAAATCTTCGAGGTGAGGAGGAGTGAGGGGCAGCTCATCGAGATCCAGAGTTCTCATCGTTCCGTCATCAAAGTGAAGGATCGGCACCGGCTCGCCCCAATAGCGCTGGCGGGAAAAAAGCCAATCGCGCAGCTTGTAATGAACAGTCCTTTTTCCTTTGTGATGCCGCTCGAGCCACTCAATGGCAGCTTCGATGGCAGCCTCCTGGGAAAGACCGTTTAAATGCAAATCTCCATGGGAACTATGAATCGCAGTGCCGCCGTCCACCCAGCATCGCTTTCCCGATAACACTTCTTCTCGGATCGTTTGACGTTCGTCTTCAGAAGCGATAGAGGAGAGATCGGGATCGTAGGTTGGAAGGATCGGCAGGTGATAAATCGAAGCGAAAGCAAAATCTCTCTCGTCGCCTCCGGGAACTCCCATCACAGCGCCGCAGCCATAGCCGGAAAGAACGTAGTCGGCAATCCAAATCGGAATTTTTTTTCCTGTAATCGGATGAAGAGCGTAAGCTCCTGTCCAAACGCCCGTTTTCTCCTTGGCCAAATCGGTGCGCTCTAAGTCGTTTTTAGCGGCCGCTTGGCGCCGGTAGTCTTGCACGCTCGAAAGATGAGAGGAAGAAGCGATCCGTTCAACCAAAGGATGTTCTGGAGCCAAAACGAGATAGGTCGCTCCAAAGAGCGTATCAGGCCTCGTTGTAAAGACAACAATGGGCTCTTTTGTCGTTTCTTCCATGAAGGAAACAGTAGCCCCTACGCTTCGGCCAATCCAATTAGACTGAAGCTTTTTTAAATGATCCGGCCAATCCAATAAATCAAGATCTTGGAGCAGACGGTCAGCATAGGCTGTAATGCGTAAAATCCATTGGCGCAAAGGTCTTCGTTCTACGGGGTACCCGCCTTCTTTAGACTTGCCGTTTTCCACTTCTTCATTGGCCAAAACTGTTCCCAAAGCGGGGCAAAAATTCACTTGGATTTCCGCTTCATAGGCAAGCCCCTTTTCGAACAATTTCGTAAAAATCCACTGAGTCCATTTATAATAAGAAGGATCCGATGTGGCGATCTCCCGATCCCAATCATAGCTAAAACCTAGAGATTCTAACTGGCGCCGATAGGTATCTATATTTTGCTTCGTCGTCACTGCGGGATGCGTGCCTGTTCGTATCGCAAATTGCTCAGCGGGAAGCCCAAAACTATCCCAGCCCATGGGATGAAGAACGTTAAAACCTTTTTGTCTCTTATAGCGCGCGATGATATCCGTTCCTGTATATCCTGTGACGTGCCCCACATGGAGCCCCGCTCCGGAAGGATAAGGAAACATATCTAATACATAATATTTTGGTTTCGACCAATCGATAGTGGATTTAAATGTTTTATGCTCTTTCCAAAAAGCTTGCCATTTTTTTTCAATGGCTCTTGGCTCATACTTAGGTTTCATGATATTCCGGTTCTTTCCACTTACCGTGGGCTTTAATTAATTGAATTAAACGCTCGTCCGCATCTGCAAAATCGATATTTTTTTCCTGGCACTCCTTGCCAACATAAAGGTCTACTTTCCCAGTCTTCGAGCCAACATAGCCAAAATCAGCGTCGGCCATTTCTCCCGGGCCATTGACAATGCACCCCATAATCGCAATTTTGACTCCAGGAAGATGGGCTGTTTTCCCTCGAATCCGCCTCGACACTTCCTGCAAATCAAATAAAGTCCTTCCGCACCCAGGACAAGAGATGTATTCAGTTTTACTCGTCCTCATGCGAGCGGCCTGCAAAAGATTAAACGAAAGCCTTCTTCTCTCATCCGCTCTTGCCGAAGAAAGAAGGCAAACGCCTTGCACTAATTTATCGATCAAGCAAGAGCCGATCTCAGCGCTTGCATGAATCAAGAGATCTTCTTCAGAGCAGGAATAAGAGGCGGCCAGCACAATAGGAAGCTCTCTCTCCCCCAAAGCGGAAACAAGGGCCCTCGTCCGCGCCGCTGGAAAATCCTTTGGTTGAAACAAAATCCACTCCGGCCTTGTTTCCGGCAACGAAACCAATTCCTTCATCCAAAGAACATACGGAACCTCTAAAGGCTCGCTAGAAAGCGGCAAGGCTCCAGGGCAAGGCGTTTGCGATACAACTCGAACGCCTGCTTTCATTAAAGCCTGTAAAATCGGCTTTGCCTCTTCACTCACCTCTTCAATCCACACCCAATCCGGCGCGTCTTTTGCCTCTGCGTCCGCCAACTTCAATACCTCTTGCAAATCACTCAAGGATTGAACTTGCAAAACGACAGTCCCTTGAGGATGAAGTCCTTCTTTCAACTCCACTTTCTCTCTCAAGACAAGCGGCCCTACCCTTTTTTGCAGTCCAGCCCAGCGCACCAGCCTTCTACAAGGATCGACCTCGCTCCAAGGATCTTCCGTTAAAGAAACACGAATCGTATCCCCCAACCCATCTAAAAGCAGCGTCCCGATCCCCATCGAGGATTTCATGCGGCCGTCCTCCCCTTCTCCAGCTTCAGTTACTCCCAAATGCAAAGGGTAGTTCCAACCTATTTTTTTCATCTCCTCCACAAGCAGTCTGTACGCCTCAATCATGACTACAGGGTTGCTCGATTTCATGGAAAAAACAAAATCGTGGTAATCGTACTTTCTACATACTCTAGCAAACTCAAATGCGCTCTCGCACATTCCCTTAGGGCTATCGCCGTAACGGTTCATAATCCGATCGGAAAGCGATCCATGGTTCGTCCCAATCCTCATCGCCCTTTTCAAGCGTTTGCACAATTGAACGAGTGGAGCAAACTCCTCTTCAATCTTCTCAAGCTCCAACGCATAAGCCGCATCATCATACTCAATGACCTGAAAGCTCGCCCTTCGATCGACAAAATTGCCGGGATTGATTCTGATCTTATCCACAAACTGGGCCGCCAGCAAAGCCGCAGGCGGATAAAAATGAATATCTGCCACTAAAGGAATTGTATATCCTCTAGCCAGCAAATCCTCTTTAATCTTTCCGCAGCTCTCAGCCTCTTTCTTCCCCTGCACCGTGACTCGGACAATCTCGCACCCCGCATCTGCCAGCCGCATGATCTGGTCTGCCGTCGCCCGCACGTCGCGGGTGTCTGACGTCGTCATCGACTGGATTCGAATAGGATGATCCCCCCCGATCCCAACTGACCCTACAAAAACTTCCCGAGTTTTCCACCTTTCCATGAACAACAAAAACCTTTCCGTACACAAATCATAAAAAACCCCCTCATTGAAAGCGATCATTTTGTATCAGGTTTCCAAGGAAATCGGGGCTCTGCCCCGCGCCCCGCCAAAGGACTTCGTCCTTATGGAATCCTTTTTGTTTTTTTAATTTTATAAAAAAAAATAGGATTCTAAAGGACGAAGTCATTTAGCGAGGTTTGGGGCGGAGCCCCATCTTTAAGGTGTTCATGAAGATAGGCTTTTGTTTTGCCCCAGGGGAATGAGGCAGTGGTGGAGCGGATGAGGCGGTAGTGGGGGTGAGTGAGGGGGGCGCTGATGGTGATGACTTTGGCTTGGTAAGGGAGGGCTTGCATGGGGAGGAGGAGGTCGTTGATTTCTTGCTCGCTCATGCAGGTGCTGTAGAGGAAGACGACGCTGGGCCAGGAAAAGTCGGCATGATAGATGGATTGGCGGAGGAAAGTGAGGCGTGGAAGAGAGAAGAGGCGGACGAGTAGCGATGCTTTGCTTTCGAATTGAGGCACCCAATCGACGCCTCGGACGAAGCAGCCTAGGCAGAGAGAGAGCCAAAGGCAGGTTTTTCCTCGGCCGCAGCCGAGCTCTAGCCAGCGATCGTTGAGTGTGATCTGAAACACGTTAACTAGATGTTCTAATGTGGTAAGAGGAGTTTCTCCATAGGCGTGGATGGAGGAAAAACCTTTGGTTTGGAGGAATTTACGGCACGTTCTATAGGGGTTAGAAAAAAGATAAAGAACGCCGAGAGCGAGATCGGAGAGGGCGAAAAGGGGGGTTTTGTAATAGCGGAGGATGACTTGGAATTGCTCGAGAAGGAGTCTGAATTTAATAAGGAAGAACATAATTAGCTAGAATAGCGGGAAGGCAAAAAAAAATCGAGCAAGCCTTGAGGCTCTGCTCGATTCACTATATAGACTGTAAAGAACTTAAGACTACTCTTGTACCATGATGGCAGCAACAGCTGGAGCTTTACGTCTGCGAGCTGTTTTTCTTCGAGCAGTTTTTCTCTTAGCAGTTTTTTTTGCTTTGCTGCGAACTACTTTTTTACGAGTAGATTTGCGAGCTTTTGATTTTGCTTTCGATTTTGTTTTGCGAGCTGCTTTTTTGCGAGCTGGCGCTTTGCGAGCTTTTTTAGACGCAGTTTTGCGCTTAGTAGCTCTTTTTTTTCGTTTGATTGCCATATTTTCCTCCTGTTTTTATAAGGAAAGAGAGCTAAATCAAATAAGACCCAACCTTGAGATCGATCTCTTATTCGCTGCGGGGCAGTCCCGCGTCTCTCATTTGCCCTACATCTTTAATATACAATTTTTTAATTATTTAAACAAATTTATTCAAAAAACTCATTTCATTTTAGTAAGACCTATGCCGCTATAAAAACTGCTTAGATTTATGTCTGAGGCCGATTTTCGTCTTGTAAAAAAATTTTAAAAATTTAAAAATTCACATTCGAAAAAAAAGATTTTCGTGTTTTTTTTACAAGATTTCGCTTAATTACAAAACAAAAATACAATCAACTTAACTCATTCATGTAGAATCATTTGAACTTTCTATTAAAACCTATCTGACTTATTACCAGCGAGTTGGTAAAAAATAAAAAAAAACACCGCATTTTTTTATACGTCTGTCGACTAACTTTTGAATTCATTTCGGTGTACAGATATGCTGCTAACGTATGTTAACCATTCCATTATCTGAACGGCTGCGGCCTCAATTTCTTTCCGATATCGTAGGGCAAGACCATCTCGTCGGCCCCGATGGATACATTACTCGTATAATCCAAGGAAAAAAACCTCTTTCGATTATCCTTTTCGGTCCTCCTGGGTCCGGCAAAACAACAATAGCCCGCCTTTACGCCAAAGCTTTTGGCTTGCCTTTTGTGACATTCAGCGCCGTCATGAACTCTGCTGTCGATTTGAAAAAAATCTTAAAGGAGGGGCATGACACCCCGCTGCTACACCGACAAACTTTACTTTTTGTGGATGAGATCCATCGATTCAATCGGGCCCAACAAGATATTTTTCTCCCCTTTCTAGAAGACGGAAGCATCGTACTCATCGGAGCTACGACGGAAAACCCCTCCTTTGTTCTTAACAATGCTCTTTTATCAAGGCTAAGGCCGCTAGCCATGGAAACTCTGCAGCCTTCCGCCCTGCATAAAATCATCCATCGATATGAAGCAATGGTGAAACCTTTGCCCTTAAATGATGAAGGGAGGAATTTTCTCGTTCACCTATCTCAAGGCGACGGGCGCCATCTGCTGAATTTATTAGAAAATTTGGAAACTGCGCCGCCGGAAGTTTGGGATCTAGCCCATTTGTCGAAGATTCTCCAAAAACGGCCAGCCCTTTACGACCGGCATCAGGAAAACCACTTTTCCCTGATCTCAGCTCTGCACAAATCGATTCGAGGATCGGACCCCGATGCTGCCCTCTATTGGTTTTGCCGCATGCTGGAAGGGGGGGAAGAGCCTCTCTATTTAGCCAGACGATTGATCCGCATTGCATCAGAAGATATTGGACTAGCCGATCCCCAGGCTCTGCAAATCGCCCTCAACGGGTGGAGCACCTTTCATATGTTGGGATCGCCCGAAGGAGAACTCGCCCTTGCTCAGGTTGTCGTCTATTTGGCTTTAGCCCCTAAAAGCAATGCGCTCTATAAAGCCTACGGCGAAGCCCGGGAGCTAGCTTCCCAAACAGGACATCTGCAGCCCCCTAAAACGATCCTCAACGCCCCCACGAAACTCATGAAAGAGATGGGATACGCCAAAGGATACCAATATGATCATGACACGCAAGAGGGCTTTTCAGGGCAAAACTATTTCCCCGAAGAGATAGAGCGCCCATCCTACTATCATCCTATAGAGAGGGGGTTTGAAAGGGAAATGGTGAAAAGGATGGCTTATTTTAAACAACTGAGAGAACGGATTTCGCCGTCAGCTTAAGAACTTTCTTCAAGATAAAGAAATGTTAAACCTTTAAGCAGATCTTAAAGCTTTTACGATTTTCCGCTTGGGAAAATTTGCTAAGAAAAGTATACTCCAGGGGCTTAAAAAAAAAGTGGTCTATGCTTGAACTGAGCTCCTCGAGAAAAAACAAGGTCAACTTGTCTGATTATCCCTGTCAGCAAGACATTGACCACCGCATAATGCTCGCCGATTTTACGGCCTTTGAACACCGCGTTTTAGAAGAAATCCTCTTTTCCCCTCTCAAAATGTCTTTACGAAAGTTGAGTAAATCTCTAGATTGCGCAGATCACAATACTCTCCCTGTTTTACAAAAACTAGCGGCGGCCGGCCTCCTTTCGATTGAAGGAGACACCCTTTTGATCGACAAAGAGATGCGCAAATATTTTGAATTTCAAACTAGCCGTTTTGATGAAGAGTTCAAGCCTGACATGGAATTTTTACAAGGACTTCTTCGCAAAGTCCCCATTCATGTTTTGCCCACTTGGTACGCAATCCCCCGAACATCGAGCAATATTTTTGAATCTATCCTCGAAAAATATCTCCTCTCCCCTCAAATCTTCCTCCGCTATCTCGCGGAGCTGCATATAGGCAACACAAAGATGAATGCCCTGGTCCAAGAAGTGTTTTCATCGCCTCAGCTACAAATTCCGTCCAGCGATCTCATCGCCAAATACAATATCGATCGTAGAGAATTTGAAGAGATGATCCTTTGGCTCGAATTTAATTTTGTCTGCTGCCTCACATATAAAAAAGAGGACGATCATTGGATTGAATTCGTCTCTCCATTTTATGAATGGCGCCAGTATCTTTTATTTCTACAAGAAACAAATCCCCCTGCAGTTCCTACCGAAAAAATCGCTTCACTGCGCGAGGGCGATTTCGCCTTTGTAGAAGACATTACGATCATTTTACAAGAAACTAAAAAAGAACCTATCTCTTTGGACTCTTGGAACTCAAACTGCCTAATCCCTCCAGAGGCGACCCGTTTCCTATCTTCTCTTATCGGACTTCGCCCGCTTACAGAATTATCTATAGCTCAGCAATACCTCACTCAGGCGATCAGAAAAATTTGTCTGGTTCATCTCGCTCAAGTCATCGACGGACATCTTCATGCCACTGAAATGGCTAAAGATTGGCTTCAGCTCTCTGTAGAAAATAAAGCATCTTACTTACACAGACACCCCTGTAACCATATCATCTCTTTCCCAATCCCCTCTCACTTAAATACAGAAAAATGCATTCATGAAGCGGAAAAAACGATCAAGAGAGTAGAAGATGGCAGATGGGTCTACGTTGAGGATCTGATCAAAGGTTCTCTTGCTTCTTTTGATGAACAATCCACCATTGTGTTGAGAAAAACCGGCAAAACCTGGCGCTACAATCTTCCGCAATACCAACCAGAACAAAAATTGTTGATTAAGGCGGTTATAATCGAATGGCTTTTTGAAGCGGGGATGGTTTCTTTAGGCACTATCGGAGGACAAGATTGTTTTCGGGTGACTCCTTTCGGTCGATGTTTCTTTTAACATTTATCCTTGACTAATTTTGATTTTTCAGATCAAGTAAATAGTATGCTGCATCAAACCTTTAACCTAGCTGACATTCCGCGACTTTTCACATTGGCCTTTGTCGAACTTTCTTTATCGGCGGATAATGCCATTGTACTTGGGCTCTTAACCTACTCTTTAGCTCCTCACTTACGAAAAAAAGCTTTGCTCATCGGAAGCCTTTCAGCTTTTTTCTTTCGAGCTCTTGCCATTGTGGGGGTCAACTTTTTACTCAACTATCTTTGGATGCAAGCTCTCGGAGGGATGTATCTTATCTATCTCTCCCTCCATCACTTTTATGCTAAAAAAAAGCCTCCCTTCACCAAAGATCTCCAAAGTTTTTCCTTTTGGAAAACAGTGCTTGTGATTGAAATGTTCGATTTGGCTTTCGCCATTGATTCTATTTTAGCAGGGATGGCGTTCATCACTTCAAGCCAAACGCCAGGAGCGTTAAATCCCAAGCTTTGGATTGTTTACGCAGGAGGGATGATCGGCCTTCTTGGTATCCGCTACGCAGCTCATTGGTTTAGCAGCCTCATCGACAAATTTCCAAGGCTCGAAACGAGCGCATTTCTCCTGATTGGATGGATTGGAATCAAACTTTTCTATGAAGGTAGCGCATTTTTCTGGCCTCACAAATTAAACTACGAGCCTTTATTTTGGAGCATATCAGCTCTTCTTCTCATCTTAGGCTTCAACCGCCTCCCTAAAAAAAGCTAGACAAGCCCCATAACTGTCTATTGCAAAGTCGCGTAAAAAGGGATATAGTTAACTCCATTATTATGACCAAAGAACACGAACCAGATCTTGTCTCGAACCGAAGAGCAACCCATGACTACGAAGTGCTAGACACTTGGGAAGCGGGTATCGTTCTCCTCGGGACGGAAATTAAATCGCTGCGCAACCACGGCGGCTCTTTGCAAGACGCTTTCATCGATGTAAGAGGCGCTGAAGCCTGGCTTTTGCAAGCCAGTATAGCCCCTTACGGCTTTGGCAACATTCATAACCATGAAGAAAGACGTCCGCGCAAACTACTTTTGCACAAAAGAGAATTTGAAAAGATTCGACGCCAATCCTTGGAAAAAGGACTCGCTGTCATCCCCCTTTCCATTTACCTAAAAAAGGGGGTGGCTAAAGTAAAAATCGCTCTAGCCAAGGGGAAAAAACTCCATGATAAACGAAGCTCTCTCAAAGAAAAAGAAGACCTTCGCGCCATGGATCGGGCCCGAAAAGGTTTTTAGGCACAGGTGGTGAAATAATTTTTTTTCTGGTATGTACATAGGAAATCAACAAAGGTTCACCTCATGTTAAAATTCCCTATGAAGTTTGAAGTTACTTCCACAGCTACTAGCGGCATCTTGAGCCAATGGACAGCTCAAGCGGACGAACTGCCCCCGATCCCCAGCGCAATCCCTCCTGAATTCGCGGGTCCCGGCGGAGGCTATTCTCCCGAGGATCTTTTTGGCATAGCTATCCTTAACTGCTTAATCTCTATGTACAAAGTATACTGCGAAAAATCAAAAATTTCCTTTAAAAACCTAGCAGGAAAAGCTGTCGTTGTCGTCGATAAATCCCCTTCCGAACCCTCTTTTGTCGTCACAGAAATCAATTTTTATGTTGACATTTCAGGGGTAAGCCATCAGGAAAAAGCTCGCTCTTTATTCGATCAAGCGGCCAAAGATTGTCCTCTCGGCAACTCAATCAAAGCCGGTAAAACATTCCATATCAACATTTCGTAGCTGAAAATCCTCCCAATGATTAAAATGTGTAAGTACAGAAGGAGTGATCTGTATGAAGACATGGATTGGATGGATTTGTATGCTTGGAATGCTCATGAATAGCGGCGATGCGTTCGCTGCAAACCGCGCTTCGACTGTTGAAAAACCCCTTGTTGTCATTCTTATAGGCCCTCCAGGCGCTGGAAAAGGGACTCATGCAGGCCCTCTTAGCGAGCAATTTCATCTGCCCCATATTTCTACCGGCGATTTATTTAGAGAAAACATCAGAAGCCAAACATCCCTCGGACAAAAGGCTAAAGAATTCATTGACAATGGAAAACTAGTTCCAGACGAGCTCGTTCTCGATATGCTCTTTGCTAGAATCTCCCAAGCAGACTGCAAGTCGGGCTATATTCTTGACGGATTCCCCCGCACTCTTTCCCAAGCAAAGGCGTTAGATGCGAAACTCGGCGCAAACAACCAACTCATTGCGCTAAATTTCGATGTGCCCGATTCGGCTATCGTTGAGAGAATCACAGGCCGTTTCATGTGCAAGCAATGCGGACGCCCTTATCACAAAACATTCGATCCCCCTCCAGAATCAAACCACTGCGGAACGTGCGATGGAGATCTCTACCAGCGCGATGATGATAAAGCTGAAGTAGTCACAAAAAGACTAGAAGTATACCACCAACAGACAGAGCCTGTCCTCACCTACTTTTCTCAAAAAAAAGGGGTTCTCCGCGAAATTGATGGACTTACCTCAAAAGAACAAGTCTACCAACAAGTGCTAAGCGCCCTTCCAGCATTAACCCCTGCTGGTTAAGCTTGCTTATACGCGTTGGTACTGTGGATCGGTTTCAAACGAGGTTCTTCTCGATCAAGCAGAGCCACAATTGTTTTTTCTGAAGCAGGCTTGTAATCCCGCCTGCAAGCCCATTCTTCAACTGCCCCTAAAACAACCTGTGTACTTTCTATTGATTAGAAACGATTCTTCGAGAAAGCTTCTTTAGAGGAAGATCGCATTCAAGGCGGGCTGTTGACTTCGGTATAAGAAAGACGGACATATGAGTTAAAAAATCTTTTTGCACCAAAAATCAAAAAAAATCTTATAATCCTAAGACTCAAAAAGGTCTTTAAAAAATATGACTCAAAATCTAATCCAGCAAATCATTGCGGCATCAACAGAGGTACACAAACTCCTCGGCGGTCCAGGTCTTTTAGAAGCTGTTTATGAATCAGCTCTTTGCCACGAATTATCTTTGCGGGGAATTCGAACGCAAAGACAACTAGCAATTCCAGTCATCTACAAAGGAGCGCCTGTTAGAGAGCCTTTGTTTCTCGATATCCTCGTCGACGATCAGTTAATCATTGAGGTCAAAGCGACAGGCAAAGACTATCCACTCTATCAAGCGCAGCTTTCTACTTATATGAGGCTAACTGGAATTAAGTCAGGCCTGCTGATCAACTTTGGAAAAGCTTCGATCCAGGATGGTATTATGCAAATGGTCGATGAAGAGTTAATCCGCTCATCAGGATAAATTCGGAGCAACCAAAATCTTTATTATACACCAAAAAAATCATTTAGATAGAAAGTCGCAATAAGAGCCAGTATAATAGGATCTTAATAAATGAATCGATGATGGGTATGACAGTTGAAAAATATTCTTTCTCCTTCTCTGTTGCAGAAATGAGAGAGTTTGTAAAGAAAGCCCCCTCTCAGGCACGGGTGAAATTCTGTGAATTTGTCGGAACGAAAAACCAGCCAGGAAAGCCTCGCGAGCTAAGAGACTATCTCATTCAAAAATTAACTACCTTCGATCAGACAGTCATCGATCGAATACCGACGTGGATTTTTCAAGAAGCCATAGACGGTTTTTTAAGCGCTAGCCGAATCAAGGCAGAAGGAATTAAAAAATATATTCACGAAGAACTAGGGAAAATCACTTTCCTTCAACCTTTTTTACATACTGATGAAGGAGAGCATTGGGTTCAGCAATGCGCCATTTTTTTAGTTAAGCTTCCCTTTAACATTATTGCTAATATTTTTTCTCTTTTCCTCAATATCCTCGCTGCCAGCATCTATACTGTAGCCCACCCTTTAAAAGCGCTTAACGAATTGATGAAATTTGCTGTGAATTCGATTTATGGACTCACAAAACCTAAAACCTGGTCTACAATGGGAGTCGGGATGATCGGCGCGAGTTTTGGGCAAATGATCTCTTCTGGCAACCCTATTTCTCTACTGGGAATCCTTACAGGATGTGCCATGATCGCCGGCGGTTTGAGTGCAGGATCTTTATCTGCAGCCATAAAAGCAGAAAGCGGAGAGCGTCTTAAAGCAGTGCAAGAGCAGCTTTGGAAACAAATCTCCCCTCTTCCAGGATCGTTCATCAGAGGGGCCTGTATGGGAGTTTTGCTCGGAGGCATTCAACAAATCTTTAAAGGAACCTCTCCAGTGGAAAATCACGTGAGAAAGGCAGTTTCCATGATCCCTACCGATCCTAAGCAAAACGAAAACCTTTCTTCTACAACGCAAGTAGCTGAAATACATTAAGTAAGCGACCCGTAACTTCGATTTCAAGTTCCTTGATTAACTTTACGCTCGTCAATTTTAAGCTCTTTTACGCAGCCGTATCGATAAAACTTTTGTCAAGCTGTACTAGACAGCCGATTCTTCAACTTTTTTTCTAGCTACGCCCGATCGCGATTCAAAAATACAATTAAATTTTACAAAAAAAACAAACTAAAACAAAATCCACTCAACCTCTGAGTTGAATTAAATATAAAACACAATTATAATAAGCAAAACTATTAAAAAGGTAACTGATGTCTTTTTTTACAAATATTTTTTTTAACATTTTCAATCCTGTGCAAAATATATCACGCTACGAAGATCAGACAAAAATCTTTCTAGAGTGTTGTAGCGCAAAAAAAAGAGATAAACCAGAAAAATCTTTGAACTTCTCTCAATATTCTTTAGTATCTCAAGTCCTTAATGATCAAGAAAAGCACAAAAATCTTTATGAAATAGTTAAAAATTACAATGGTCTTTGCGACATCATTTGCAATGAAATTTTATTTAAAGACTCTTTAGGCAAAACAAAAGACTTTAATAAATCTATTACTTTAAAAAAACTAGAAAAAATTTCAGGAACGCACGTCGTAAAAATAAACAACCATTTTTCTTTAATATTGGCTCAATATAATTTACTGCCGAACACTTTTTTTTCCTTGCATGAACTGAGGCATCTAACCAGAAAAGGAGAGTTTTCTGATATCTCTCACCTCAAATCAAATCCGTTTCTCGACCCCTTCGCGATCATATCTGTGAACGAACGCAGGTTACTCAATCAAGAGGTGTTTGCAAAAGGAGTACAAAGAATCCCCGTGAATGAAACAGCAAAACTTATAGTCTATTGCGCAGGGTTTCTTTTACCCTCATCTTCAGGACATAGTATTTTGATTAAAAAGACGAAGAAAGGAAAATACATCTATTTCGATCCTAATCAAGGAGAATTTAGAGGGCTGTCTTTGGAACTGCTAATAGATCAAATCAATGCATTACTACTCCAGTCCAGCTACACAAACATCATTTTGTTAAGCAGAGAAGATAGCCTTAAAAATCCTTCGGTATAATGATCAAACCGCCTACTACACTATACCCATTCCATCTCAATGGGTATATCAGGCGGATTCTATTTTTCAGAAATTTCAAGCAACAAGCGAGCTTTTGTCAAAGCTTCATCAATATGAGAAAACACATGTTCTTCTCCTAAGCGCCGCGTCAATTTAAATGTCTCAAGGTCTTTTTTCATTTGTCCATGAATGCCTGAAATGAGAAAGACAGTTTGATGTTTCTTACACTGTTTTGAAAATTCCAAAAGAGCTTGGACTCCCGAAGCGTCGATAAATGGCACTTGGCGCATGCGGAGAATAAACACCTTGGGGGGCTTAGTAAAATTGACGATCAGATTTTGTAAAATGTCCGCAGAGCCAAAGAAGAAAGGGCCTTGCATTTCATATACTTCAACCCCTTCAGGAACCTGTTTGCGCTGAATCGAATCAAGATCTTGCTTTTCAGGAAATTCTGAAGTCGGTTCAAAAGGAATTGTTTTAGAGTGAGCGCTCATCTTTTTCATAAATAAAAAACTAGCAAGCACCATCCCCACCATAATGGCGACTGTGATATCTACAAAAATGGTAAGAAAAAAAGCTGCTAGCAAAATCGCCGTATCGCTCGTAGGAGAACGAACTAGGCGAAAAAAATGCTCCATTTCGCTCATATTCCAAGCAACCGTGATCAAAATGGCAGCCAACCCAGCCAAGGGAATTTGGTTCACTAGGGGCGATAAAAAAACAAGGACCAGCAATAAAACAAGCGCGTGGACCATTCCTGCAACAGGTGTTTGCGCTCCCGCTTTCACATTTGTAGCTGTCCTAGCAATGGCCCCTGTCGCCGGGATGCCTCCAAATAAAACAGATCCTATATTCGCTAGCCCCTGCCCCACAAGCTCGCAATTCGATTTATGCCGCGTTCCTAACATTCCATCTGCAATCACAGCGGAAAGCAAAGATTCGATCCCCCCTAAAAATGCGATCGCAAAACTATCTCTAATGATTTCGGGCAGCTTGTCGAAGGGAACGTTCAAGGAAGGCCATTGAGGTTTTGGCAGCATCGTAGGGAGAGAAGAAAATTTAGAATAGATCGTCTCGACGGGAAGGTGAAAAAAAGAGGTCGCGCACGTGGCCAAAACAATGGAGGCGATCCCCCAAGGAATGCGGGGAAAGAATTTCCGAAGTAGATAAATACAAATCAAAGTCCCCATGCCGACGGCTAGCGTAGGTACATGAAGAGAAGGAAACGCTTTGATATACTCTATCCACTGAAAAATAAAACTAGCGGGAAGTTTATTGATCGAAAGACCAAAAAAATCTCTCATCTGGGAAGAAAAGATGATCACAGCGATCGCAGAGGTAAAGCCAGTAATCAAGGAGTAAGGGACGTATTTAATCCAAGAGCCGATCCGAAAAAAACCCAAAAAGACCAAAAGAAGGCCAGCCAATAAGGTCGACAAGGAAAGCCCCTCGTATCCAGTCCTTTGCAAAACATCATAGACAATTACGACAAAGGCGCCGGTAGGCCCCCCGATCTGCACGGCGCTCCCGCCGAGGGCTGAAATTAAAAAACCTGCAACAATGGCTGTAAAAATCCCCTTCTCAGGAGAAACGCCGGAAGCGATCGCAAAGGCCATCGCTAAAGGAAGGGCTACAATCCCAACAGTGATGCCTGCTAAAAGGTCTTTTTTAAATAGCTTCCGATCGTATTGCCTTAAGTAGACAAAAGATTTAGGGAGCCATTCATGAAACATCGTTTACCAAAGACCCAATATTTTCCACCAGAGACCACCGCCGAGCATCCAGATGGCGATATTCACCACACTAACCAAAAATCCCATTTTCCACCATTGAGAAACAGAGACATACCCCGATCCAAACAAAATCGGCGCAGGCCCTGATCCATAATGGGTTAGACCTCCAAACAAATTGCTTAAAAAGGCAAGCGTTAAAGCGGCCAGTTCCGGCGGCGTACCCAAAGCAATCGATACAATCAAAAGAGGGGCATACATCGCTCCAATGTGAGCTACATTGCTAGCAAAAAAGTAATGAGTATAAAAATAGATCAAACTCACGAAAACAAAACCGGCAATCCAGGAAAAACCGGAGACATGTCCTACCACCCAAGCGCTAAACCAAGACGCCAATCCTAATTTATTTAAAAAGGTAGCGAGCGTCACAAGCGTCGCAAACCAAATAAATGTATCCCAAGCGCCCTGCTCTTCCAAGACATCTTTCCACTTTAGCACTCCCGTCACAAATAAAACGGCAAGCCCGAGCATGGCAGCCACAGTCGCTCCCACTCCCAAAAAGGGTCCAAATACCCATAAAACCAGCAAGACAAAAAATGTAGCTAGCATCACCCATTCTTTAAATTGCATCGGTCCCATCGAGGCTAGTTTTTCCGCTGCCATAATCTTTGCATGAGGGGTATAGCGGATCGTAGGCGAAATCAAACGATATAAAACATAAGGAACCACCACCAAACTAATCACACCAGGAACGAAAGCGGCAACAGCCCAGCTTCCCCAGCTAATCTCAATGCCATTATCTCTGGCCAAACGAGCAATCAAAGGATTGCCTGCCATCGAGGTTAAAAACATCGCTGAAGTAATCGCCGTCCCCTGAAAAGCCGCCAACGTCAAAAAGGCTCCCATCTTCGGATCGTGGGACCTGCCCGTAAAAATCTCAGCCAACGATTTTAAAATCGGATACATCACTCCGCCTGCTCTAGCCGTCATACTAGGAATCATCGGAGCCAAAATCAAATCCGTAGCAACCAATCCATAGCCAAGCCCCAAACTATTCTTTCCAAACAAGCTCATCACTTTATAAGCAACTCGGCTTCCAAGCCCCGTGATAATAAATCCCCTAGCAATAAAAAATGCAAATACAATCAGCCATACTACATCATTGCTAAATCCACTAAATGCTTCTTCAAAACTGAGCGTCTTCGTCACCGTCGCCGCCATCAATCCCAAAAAAGAGATCACCCCCATCGGAAAAGGCTTCAAAATAATCCCCAAAATCGTCGCCACAAAAATCGCAAATAAATGCCACGCTCTCGGATTCACTCCCACCGGCCCAGGAACCACCCAAATTACAAGCCCGACCAACACAGCCGCAGCAAGCAAAATCAGCTGCTTATACTTTTGAAATACAGTCATCTTTTCACCTCAAAAATAAAAACTATACACCGCAAGCCTATTTTTTGGACACCTAGCATCCTTATTGGGGCTCCGCCCCAAGCCACGCCAAAGGACTTCGTCCTTTGGACTATAGTTTATAGTTTTCTTCGACTTTTCAGTTTCTTTGGATTTAAGTCCCTATCGCCTTCCAACGCTTCGCGTTTCCAGTTGATCACTTGCGTTTGATGATCGATCGAGGCGATCGAT
>JAJXYX010000016.1 GCA_021780355.1 bacterium
ACGAATAGCAGGTAGACCTTAAAGAGATTTAAAGGTCGTTTAGAGTCGTAACCATTGGTCTAACAAGCTAGAGAGGCTCGACAGCTGGAGAAACAATTATGGCTTGACGAATTCACATAGCAGGACGAAGTCCTTTGGCGGGGCGTGGGGCGGAGCCCCGCCAGAGCTTAGAGGCCGAAGCGGCGGCGGAAGAAGCGCGCGGCGGCGGTGAGGTTGAAAAGGGCGATGAGGCAAAGGGGCCAGAGGTGGGCGAAGACAGCGTCAGGGGGAAGGTTTTTGAGGAAAAGGCCGCGGGAGATGTACATGAAGTAGCGGGCGGGGTTGATATAGGTTGCGTATTGGAGCCAAGTCGGCATGTTTTCGATGGGTGTGGCGAATCCTGAGAGGAGAATGGCTGGCGTGAGGAAGACGAAAGAGCCTAAGATGGCTTGTTGCTGAGTGGAGCAAAGAGACGAGATGAAAAGACCAACGCCGGTGATGGCCGTTACATAGATGAGCATGCTCAGGAGAAGAAGGAGGAAAGAGCCCACGAAGGGAATTTGGAAAAGAGTCAGGATGGCAAAGATGAGTAAGAGACCTTCGAGGACGCCAACGACGATGGCGGGGATGGTTTTGCCGATGAGGATTTCAGCGGGGCGGAGCGGAGAGACGAGGAGTTGATCAAATGTGCCGAGTTCTCTTTCTCTTGCGACAGAAAGACCGGTGATGAGGAGAGCTTCTACCATGGTGAGAACGGCGAGTAGGCCGGGGATGGTAAACCAATTGTAGAGAAGATTTGGGTTGAACCAATTGCGCTGGATGAGTTCGATGGGCTGGACGGGCTCTTGTTCTTTATGGGCCATCTCTTGAGCGAATTGATTGACGATGCTTGTGACATAGCCGGCGACGATTTGTGAGGTGTTGGATTTTCTTCCGTCGAGGATGAGTTGAAGAGAAGGAGAGAGATGCGCGTCGAGTTTGCGGGAAAATTCTTCATCGATCGATAAAACGACAGGACCTACTTGCTCGTTGATAAAAGGGGCGATCGATTCGACGGTTTCTAAAAAGATCACGTGCGTGAAGATGGGAGATCCTTGGATCCTTTGCACAAGCTCGAATCCTTTTTCTCCATGGTCTCGATTCAGCAGGCCGATGGTGACATTTTTCACATCGAGAGTGGCTGCAAAGGAGAAGACAAAAAGTTGCCAAAGAGGAGGGAAAATCAAGATGAAACGGGTTTTTTTATCCCGCCAAAGAGAGATGAGTTCCTTGATGACAAGAGCGAAGATCCTATTCAATCCAACCTCTTGACTGTGATGCGCGCTGTATAGAGAAAAAGTAAAAGACCGATGAACGCCATGGCGGCAAGGTTATAGGCGATGAGTTTTCCCACTGTGCCAGCTAGAAAAATCGTTTGCAAACAAGAGACGAAATATTTGGCAGGGATGAGATAAGTGAGCCATTGAATAGGAGAAGGCATGCTGGAAATTTCAAAAATAAATCCAGAGAGCATGAACGCCGGCAAAAATCCTGAAATGATGGCAGCTTGCGAAGCGACGAATTGGTTTTTTGAAGTGGTTGAGATAAGAAGGCCCATGCCGAGGGCGGCCCATAAAAAAACCATGCTGCAAAGAGTGAGTAAAATCCAAGAGCCTCGAAGAGGGATGTCGTAGAAAAAAAGAGCGATAGCGGCAGAGAAGAAAAAAGAGACCATTCCTAAAAGAAAGTACGAGATCAGCTTGCCTAGCACAAGTTCTTTGATCGTAACAGGCGTGGCCATAAGAGCTTCCATCGTGCCCCTTTCCCATTCGCGCGCGACGACGAGCGAGGTGAGAAGAGTTCCGATCAGCGTCATGATGAGAGCAATGGAGCCGGGAATGAGAAAATTGCGGCTTTCGAGCTCTTCATTAAACCAAAATCTCGGTTCTAAGCGAACAGTTTCCCAAGGAGCCCAGCGGCTGCTGATCCTCTCTTGCACAAGCCAATTTTGAAAAGCGCCTTGGACATAATTTTGCACAAAATTCGCCGTATTCGGTTCGCTGCCATCTGCGATGACTTGAATGGGGGCGATTTGATCCGTTCTTTGACGAAAAGAAGAAAAATAGGACGGGACGACGACAATACCTCTCACCGAGCCATCGACGAGTTTGCGGTCAAAATCTCGTTGATGCCGGCCGATGTCGACAGAAAAATAGGGAGAATCGGTAAGCGATTTGGCAAAACTTTGCACATCGGGAGCCGCGTCTTCTAAGACAAGGCCGATTTTAAGATGCCTGTAATCGAGCGAAATCCCATAGCCATAAATAAATAACAAAATCGCCGGGAGCACTAAGCTGATCAAAATGCTGCTCGGATCTCGGATGATCTGGTAAAATTCCTTAACGATTAAGGCTTTAAGTCTTCTTGCGTTGGTCATGTTGCTCAATTAAGGTAATGAACGCATCTTCCAATGTGGGCGAGGCATTTTGAGGTGTTTGGGCGAGCTTTTTTAAAGCGTCTGGCGAGTCGATATGGATCATTTGGCTTTGGTAAATGAGCGCAATTCGATCGCAGTATTCTGCCTCATCCATAAAATGTGTTGAGACCAAAACCGTGCATCCTTTTTCGACAAGGCCGTTGATATGGTTCCAAAATTCGCGTCTCGTAATCGGATCGACGCCGGAAGTGGGTTCGTCTAAAAAAAGCACTTCAGGCCGATGCATGGTGGCGCAGGCTAAAGCGAGCCTTTGTTTATAACCGAGAGGCAACAGCGAAGCGGATTGATCGAGATACGGAGAAAACCCAAAAATTTCGATCATCTCCTCGACGGCGTGGCGGCGCGACGAGTTGCGAAGAGGGTAAACGCCTGAGAAAAAATCTAAATTTTGTTTTACGCTTAAGCCTCCATAGAGGGAAAATTTTTGAGCCATGTAGCCGATGTGAGAGCGCGCTTCAGCTGGCGCCGTCTGCAGGCTGAGTCCATTGACAAATGCTTTGCCGCAGCTTGGCTGCAGAAGGCCGCAGAGCATTTTAAAGGTCGTCGATTTGCCCGCTCCGTTTGGCCCGAGAAGTCCGAACACTTCTCCTTTCGCCACTTGGAAAGAGACATCGTTGACTGCTGTAAACGAACCAAAACGCCTTGTGATATGCTCGGCCACGATCACATTTTTTTGTTCTGTTACGATCTGAGGAGTTTTTTCTGCAAGGCGCGAAGAGCCTCCTGGGCCGCCGCCCAAAAGATCGACAAAAGCATCTTCAAAACGGGGCGGGCAGGGAGTCCAGAGAGGATGGTTAGGGGGATGATTTTTGGTGACGATCCGGATTTTTTCTCCTTGGATAATCCCATCGGAAATGAAGGGCTCATTGAGTAGCTGCGAAAGCAAAACCCGTTTTCTCTCTTCGGAGCGATCGAGAGTGAATGTTTTGCCTTCCATTCGTTTGGTCAATTCTTGAGGAGGGCCTTGATATAAAAGCTTTCCTTCGTGAAGTAAAATAGCGAGATCTGCTTTTTCCGCCTCGTCGAGATACGACGTGCTCCAAATTACACTCATCCCTTCTGTTAAAAACTGCTGCATGAGCTGCCACAGCTCGCGCCGAGACACGGGATCGACGCCGACGCTCGGCTCATCCAAAAGGAGCAAGGTGGGTTTGCGGATGAGCGTGCAGGCCAGTCCCAGCTTTTGTTTCATTCCTCCAGAGAGATCGCCGGCTAATCTCTCGGTAAAACGAGAGAGGTTCATCATGCTGAGAAGTTTTTCAAAAATAGTCGCTTTTTCATTTTTAGCAACGCCTTGCAAATCGGCATACAAAGACAAATTTTGCTGAACGGTTAAATCCTCATAAAGGCCGAAACGTTGCGGCATATAGCCGATTTGCTCATGGAGTTTTTGCGCTTCTTTGATCGTATCGAGACCATTGACGCGCAAAGTTCCTTCTGTCGGCCTTAATAATCCAGCAATCATCCTGAGCAGCGTCGTTTTTCCCGCGCCGTCTGGACCTGCTAAAGCGACAAATTGATGAGGCTGGATACTTAGAGAAATGACATCGAGGGCTTTTTGCGACTCGAATGATTTCGTGACGCTCTGAAGGGAGACGATCTCATTCACGATTTTTTCTCGGGGTGCAATTTTACAGTCACCGGCATGCCTTGCTTTAATCCCCAATCTGGATTATCTGCATAAACGCGGATCCGATAGACCAAATCGGTTCTGAGTTCCGCCGACTGGACTGTTTTGGGAGTAAATTCAGCCACGGGGGAGATAAAACCAATTTTTCCCTGATAAGTCTTGCCCCCTTTCGTATCGGTAAAAATTTCAGCCTCCATCCCTGAGTAAATGACCCCAAGTAATGGCTCCGGCACATAGGCTCTCACCCAGACCGGCGAGATCAGCGATAAAGTATACACAGGCTCGCCTTGCAAGACCACAGTGCCTGGTTCCCTAACTCTTGTTAAAATCGTCCCATCGGCAGGGCAGTAGGCTTTGGTATTCCGAAGATCTGTTTGAGCCACCCCCAAAGACGCTTTGGCTTCTTTGACGAGCTCAAAGGCTACATCGCGCGCAGTTCTCGCATTTTCATAATCCTCTTGAGAAACGCCCCCTTCGCCTACAAGTTCTTGGCGCCTTGTAAAAATCTGCTCTGCATTCTCTAGAGAAAATAAAGCCGCCTGCAAGCGAGCCTCGGCCCTTCCAACTTCATCGGCGTAAGGCTGGGGATCGATGCATGCCATGAAATCGCCGCTCGCGACAAAATCCCCCTCTTCAAAGGGCATCTCAGCGATTTTGCCATAGACCCTAAACCCAATGTCGACTTGTCTCACATCCACATTGCCATAAAGCGTAACAGAGCGCTCATGATGTTTGACGGCGAAGAGAAAAAATAAAGCGGCCGCTAAACAACAAGTTAGCAATAAAAAAAGCGTAATCCAGAGTGGTTTTGTAATAGGCCTCATAATCGAGGTTTTAATGATTTGAATCGTCTAATGTCAAGAAACAAACGGTGATAATTTTTGGTAAATGAAAAAGAGCCGTTCTAAATGCCTCTTTATCGGGGTAGTAAGCTAGAAAACCTAAATGAAGTGATTAATTTACAGGACGAATAAGGTAGGCGCTACGCCAGCTGCAAAGTGGCTGCAAAAATTTTCAAAAATTGGTTTGGCTGTGTTGGTGACAGCAATTCCCGCTGAAAACAATCCTAAGTGATTGATAGATAATAACGATTCGAAAAAAGTTCGCTAAATCCATCTAGACTTTTCTCTCGAGAAAATGTCTCAGCGGGAATCGCTGTGTTGGTGATAGAAGCTCTTGCTTCCATAAGGAATGAGTTCGTTATGATGATGGCGTTTTTAATAGGTGCAGGCGTTCCTTCCCACATGGCATCAGCTATGGAAAGACCGATCGTTGTAAAAAATAATACAGGTATAGCGAACGGTCGGATGAGAAGAGGAAGTTCTTTTGATTTTATTATTGCGAAGATTCCTGCGTATAAGGTCTGGTCGAAACTTATTAATAAGCTTTCTATTATAGACATTATAATGACTTTTGGTTGTTTTTTTTATTACAATCAACAATATTATATAGGAATTGTTTGTTTAATTCAACCTTTTTTGTTGAAGTGTTAGCGTTTTTTTAAAATGTCCGCTTTTCGTTTTTTAGAAATGTCCTCTTTTTGATAAGTCATAAGTTATTGACTGCCAATGAGGAGGTTACAAATGAAGGAGCGCATTTCTATGAGTATTAAG
>JAJXYX010000048.1 GCA_021780355.1 bacterium
CGATTGTTACAAAGGGGGGTAGTATTAAATCAATACAATCCCCCTTTGTAACAATCGATTTTTGGCGCTTTGAACCCGCCTAGCGGCCAAATTTTGAATCACGTTGGGTATATATTCGCGACTCACAACTTCGACACGTTTACTCAAACCATTTTTATATAGCCGGGACATTGTTATATTTTTCTTATTTATTGTCTATAAAAGAGATGCGTCTTCAGCGGCCCCCGCCAGAGCTGCTGCGTTTCGGGAGAAAATCTTGTGTTGAAATCATGGTTTTTTTAGACTGGACAAAGTTTATATCGATTATAGCTGGTTCTTGAGTTACGAACGGTATAGCTAATCTGTAATACAGAAAAAAGGGTCTTCATGGAAGAAAATCAGTCATCTAAGGTTGAAACAATGTTAACCAAACTTTTGCTTCATCGTAGGGAATGTTTGTGGGGGCTTTTTTTATTCTGTCTTTCCGCCTGCGCGTGGATTGTGATCGCCGGTTCGGGGTTTTCTTGTCATAAGCATTTGGAGCTTAAAAATATGATGGCCCGTTGGCAAGAAAAGCCTAATGATTTGGTCTTATTTGAAAAAGTGTCCCAGGCTCTTAAAAAGCATCCTAAATTGCTGCGGCAGTACGATGCTTCTATTGCGCAGACATTGATCGGGATGGCCTGTTATGATCAGGCTGCGCCTTATACAGACGGCCCTCTTGCTTATCTTCGGAATGAATCTCCAGAACACGCTTCCTTTTCTGAAACTACATTGCTGATTGAAAAAGGTTTATATCAAGACTCTCTCGAAAAAGCGATACGTTTAAAAGAGCAAATGGGGAAGGAGGAGTCTTTCCTTTATTTTCATAACTTATTGAGGATAGCCTCTCTTCAAAAACATCTGAGCAACTTGCCAGGAGAAATGGCCGCTTGGGAGGACTGCAAGGAATTTTTGGGTTGGAAAGAAGGGCTCTCTGCTAGCTGCTTTTCCGAAGAAATTCTTCGGCTCTATAAGGAAAAAAACATCGATCTTAAAGAGTATGTGCAAAATCGATCAGACGAGTGCAGCTCTGCGATGAAATCTTCGTTTTAGATCCTTATATATACCGTTCGTGACTCAAGAATCGGCTATTGGATGGGAGATCGCTGCCAAAAATCGATTGCGGCAAAGTGGGGTAGTATGAGGTATAATACAACCCACTTTGCCGCAATCGATTTTTGGCGCTTTGAACCCGTCCAATAGCCGATTCTTGAGTCACGAACGGTATATAGTGAAGAAAGCCGATTCTTCGGCTTTCTTCGGTCTAATTATTCAGATTAGTCGTGTTCCTCATCGCTTTTATGGTAAGACGTTTGAGGAGGCTTCATTTGGATATTTGTTTGGCCTCTTCGAGTATAGTAGTGGTAAGAAGTTCCGGCTAAAAGCCCCATCACGCCGAAGAGAGCGAATGGGATAAAGATCGCGATGACAATTTTTACAGCGCCGAGGATAAGCTGGGTCGATTTTTCTTGTTTAAAAGTGAAATCGTAAAGTTGTTTAAGTCCTTTATCTACAGGAGTGGGGAAAAATATTCCTAAAACCGCTCCCAATGTGACAAAGAGAATCGTCCAGGTAGGCCCTGTAAAGAAATTGAAAATGCTAGAAATCGAAGCAATGATTAGCGCGACCACTGTAAAGACTTCCGTAGAGTATTTACGGGCAAAATCTTCCAGTTCTTGGACCGATACGCCTTCTTTGAGTTTTTCGCTCAATTTGTTTTTGCTCATAAGTAAACTCCTGTAGCTCTGCCCGCGCTTTTTACAGAAAAGGGAGCGAGAGGATAATGTGTTTCATTAATTTAGTTTTAAACTTTATTTATTTTATTAGCAAATTAAAGATGTTTGAGAGCCTGCTTTTGAAAGGTTTTGCCTGAATTATTTCTGGAACTTTCAACCTGCCTGGCGTTCAAATTTTGCATCACTAGATATACCGTTCGTAACTCAAGAATCAGCTATTGGACGGGTTCAAAGCGCCAAAAATCGAATGCGGCAAAGTGGGTTGTATTGCCTCATACTAGCCCACTTTGCCGCATTCGATTTTTGGCAGCGATCTCCCGTTCAATAGCCGATTCTTGAGTCACGAACGGCATAGGAGCGGGGATAACAGCTTTGTTTTTTTGTTCAAATCACGTAAACTACTGAGTTTCACGTTACAATAGTTTGGACATGCTATCTGAGAAATTTTTCACTTATCATCCGCAAAGAATTCTTTGGTGCGGCATGGCTTTGTTCGTGGTCCAGATGAGCTGTTTTTCTGCTTTGGTAGCTGCTTCTCAGTTAGATGAGGTGTTTCGGTGGCAAGAAATGAAAAGGGGAAAAGAGGGGCAAAAAGAAGAGTCCGTCTTGAATATAACTTTATCTAAGTTAAGAGAAAAGCCTTGGTCTTGCCCTATTCCAGACCTTCAACAAGAAATTGTCTTTTCCTTAGATCCTCCCCGTCCTGATGGATCGAATCAATCTATGCAAGTTGCCTTAAGATTAAAGCAAAGAGCTGTTTCTCAACGCTTTGATGTTCCTTGCCGCATTGATTTGGCTTATTCTGAGGGGTTGTTGTCGTTTAAGTCTCAAGCGAGCGGCTCCTCTTTATTTTATTTAGAGCTGTTGTGGGATCAAGAGGCCTTGCTAGGAAAAGTTCACGTTGATGATCGGACGGGAGAGCCATTTCGAATTGCTTCTGAAGAAAGCCCTATTCAGGCGGCAGAAGAGTTTGCTGAAAACTCCCCTTTTCATGTGTTGGCATCCGGTCGATGGTGGGGCATGGATTTGTTTTATCAAAGGTACGTTGAAGGAGCTTTAAGGCATCGTTTGGATTTGGGGTCTCCTATGGAAGCTCAGCTTTTAGATGTTCAAGAAGGGCAATGGATTGGTTTTTTAGACGGGCGCTGGCAAGAAATGCCTCAAATCGATGACGCAAAAAAAGAGTGCATTGCAAGGATTGTATCTTCGAGTCCAGCGGGGCTTCTTTTAGAGGGATGGGAAGCCAATCGCCATGTGAGGCTCTGTTTGCCTTTGGCATCTCCTTCTGGGAGCAAGATGAAAGCAGAAGAGTTATTTGGTCTTATTCGCGTAAGATCTGATAAGCAAATAAGTTGCCTGCTAGATAAGCAGTGTTTGATTTTGAAAGTCAATGACTGGGTCTTGAAAACGGAAGATCGATGGAAGATTTTGAGGAAATCGGAAGAAAAAGAATCTTTTCTTAAAGGAAAATTAGTGGGAGAATTGTTTGTGTTGGATCAGATTTCCAATAAACAGGGGCAAAAATCCATTTCGGGGCATATGTATAGCTTGGCGCGAACACAAATGACATCCTTTGATCTTCCTGTGCAGGGGCGAAAACCGATCGCGTCTCGCTCTCAACATTCTTCGGAGATGAAAGGAAAAATTCGATGAAGCGGCTCATTTCTTTTTTCCTATGCTGGTCGGTTTTATCTGTTTTTGCCTCTCCAGGCTTTCAGGCAGATCTTGAAGGCGCTACCCTTTTTAACGCACATTTGAGTCAGTTAAAGGCTCAGCTGCGAGATACATTTGATCGAGCTCGGCTGCTTTCTGAGAGAGAAGCTCATGATCTTGAGTATCGATCTTTGTTGGCTGAAGCAAAAGGAATTAAAGATGAAATCCGCGCTCTTGAAGAAAAGTGGCGCAAAGCTTCTGTAGAAGAATCGTCAGGGCTTGATGATGCTTATGCCCTTTGGGATGTTGGCGAGACGACGTTGGCTCAGCTTATTATGGAATACGGCGCTAGCGATTATTTGTACATTATTCCCCAAGAGCTGAGTGCGATGAAGCTGAGTTTATTTTCTAGCGTCCCCTTGCCGAGAGAGTCTTGGAATGAGATGATTGAGATGATTTTGTCGCAAAACGGCGTCGGGGTCAAAAAGCTTAACACCTTTGTAAAGCAGCTTTACATTTTAAAGTTAGACCCTTCTGCTATCGAGGGGATTGTAAGCCATGTGGATGAGCTTCATCTTTTTTCTAACCACGCAAGAATTTTCTATGTTTTTTCCCCTCCGCCGGAGCAGATCAAATCGGTTCAGGGTTTTTTTGAGAGATTCTCTGATCCCAAGCAGACAACTATTCAAGCGGTTGGGTCGAAAGTTGTCTTAGTGTCAACCAAAGAAACGATAGAAAAACTTTTGGGGCTTTATTCGGCAGTATGGGAAAAAAAACAAGGTAAGATTGTTCGTCTGATCCCTTTGGCTAAAATCGATGCGCAGGAAGCGGAAAAAGTGTTGAAGGCGGTTTTTGTCGATTCCGCGAATAAATCTCGTCCCAATTTTTATGCGTCAAGTTGGGAAGAATTGGTGACCTTAACATTGCCTCAAGGGTTAGTTCTCGTCGGCGAATCAGACGCGGTAGATCGAGGTCAGAGAATTTTAAATGAACTGGAAGCGCAGCTCGAAGATCCGTCTGAAAAGGTGATCTATTGGTATACCTGCAAACATTCCGATCCTGAAGATGTCGCAAGCGTGCTGGAAAAAGTTTATGATTCGCTTATTGGCGTGAGCTTGGAAAAAAAAGGGGAGCCCCCTGCTCCAACGATTGTTCCTGCGCCGCCGGTGCCTCCGCAAGAACCTAGCATTGGGCAGGTCTTTCCTGACAAAACCACGGCGTTTAATCCCGTTTTGCCTGTGAATCCCCCTTTTGTTCAGCCGGGAATTATTGAAAAAAAGCCCAAATCGAATTTTGGAAATTTTGTCGTTGATGCGAAGACGACTTCTATTTTGATGGTCATCCGAAGAGAAGAGCTCTCTAAGATTAAAAGTTTGCTTAAAAAACTGGATGTGCCGAAAAAAATGGTACAGATTGATGTCATGCTTGTGGAAAAAAAATTGCAAGATCGCCGCCAAGTAGGTTTCAATTTGCTTCAGTTTGGAGCCAACGCTAGCGGAATCAATCAAAATTCAGTGAACTTTAATGGCGAGTCAGCAGTCAATATCCCTATAGGAAGGCCTGATGAAAAAGGGGGAAAAGTCTTTCCAAGCAACCGAGGGGTTTTAAGTTATTTGTTCAGCCGCGAGAGTAGCGGAGCCTTTCCTGCGGTGGATTTAATGTTTAATTTTCTCTTGGCCCAAGATGATATTCGGATTAATGCCAATCCTTCTGTTTTAGCGATCAATCAAACAGAGGCGACTATTTCTATTTTGGAAGAAATTTCCATCAATAATGGAGCCATTCAATTAAATACAACCGGCGGAGTTACGATTGAGCAAGCTTATACTCGAGCCCAATACGGGACGACCATCACCTTGACCCCGACGATTCAAGCTTCTGATCAAGAAGAAAGAGAAGATCAGGAATGTTCAGGATTTGTGTCTTTAAAGTCGAATATTACCTTTGATACAACGCTCATGACTGCAAATGACCGCCCTCCTGTAACGCGCCGCCATATAGAGAACGAAGTTAGGATCGCCGATGGAGAGACGGTCATTTTAGGCGGTCTTAGAAGAAAAACAGAAGAAGATATTCGGGAAAAAATTCCTTTCTTGGGAGATTTGCCGGGCATTGGCAAGCTGTTTGGCTCGACGAGACAAAATGAGATCAATACAGAAATGTTTATCTTTTTAACGCCCCATATTATACAAGACCCGGTTGAGGATTTAAGAAGGCTGCGCCAATCCGAATATATGAAGCGGGCAGGCGATATTCCTGAATTCTTAACAAGGCTGGATGAGGCGAAGGCCAAGGAAAGAAAGAAATTGTTTAGCAATAGTTTAAAAACCCTTTTTGATATGTATTAACCATGTCTAGAGAAAGAGAACAGGCAGAAAGATTTGGATTGCCTATTCAAGAAGATATTGCCAATTTTCCCTTTGTCCGCGATCAAAAATTTTTAATTCCTTATCTTTTCGCTAAACAAAAAAAAATGCTTCCTTTAGAGGAGTCCTCTTCTAGCGTTACGGTAGCTGTTTCAGATCCCTTGGATTTAGAATCTCTTGATGAACTGAGGCTTTTTCTTAAAAAGAATATCAACCCAATTTATTGTCCTCAATCGAGTTTAGAAGCAGCTATTGAACGATGCTACCACCAAAAAGAAGAAGAGACTCGTCAATTATTTAGCGATTTGGAAAAAGCGGAAAGTGAAGTTTCAGCCAAGAAAGAGGATGCTTTAGAAGGATATGATCTTTTAGAGCAATCGGGGCATAATCCCGTGATTCGAATGGTGAATGCGATCATTTTAGAAGCCATTCAACAGGGATCCTCCGACATTCATTTTGAGCCGACGGAAGAGGGGTTGTCGGTTCGCTACCGGATTGACGGGGTGTTGCAAAAACGGCATACGCCTCCGCGCGAATATCAAAATCAGGTGCTGACTCGGATTAAGGTAATGTCGAAAATGGACATTGCAGAACATCGACTGCCTCAAGATGGGCGAATTAAACTGCGCCATGGGGGACGAGAGATTGATTTTCGCGTCAGCACCCTTCCAATTATTCATGGCGAGAGAATTGTGCTTAGGATTTTAGACAAAGGCAATGTTATGCTTGGACTCGATCGGATTGGCATCGATGAAAAACTTTTAAAAAAATTGCGAAAACTCATTCATTTGCCTGAAGGAATTATTTTGGTCACAGGTCCTACCGGCAGCGGAAAAACGACAACGCTTTATAGCGCCCTTTCAGAAATTAACGCGGTCGACATGAATATTATGACCATTGAAGATCCCGTGGAATATAAGCTGCAAGGGATTTCTCAAATGAATGTCAATTCTCGTATTGAACTTGATTTTGCTAAAGGGCTTAGACATATTTTGCGCCAAGACCCTGACGTCATTATGATCGGAGAGATCCGAGATAAGGAAACGGCAGAAATCGCGATTCAATCTTCTTTGACGGGCCATCTTGTTTTAAGTACGCTTCATACCAATGACGCTCCGTCCGCTTTAACTCGCTTAGCAGATATGGGCATTGAGTCTTATCTTCTCGCCTCTTCTATTTTGGGCGTTCTTGCTCAGCGGCTCGTAAGACGTATTTGCCCTGGATGTAAAACACCTTATGTTCCTTCAACCGATGAGTTGGCTGAGTTAGGACTGAAAAAAGAAGAGCTTATGGGAGGACGTCTTTATAAGGGGGCTGGCTGCGACGTTTGTTTCGGAACAGGGTATAAAGGGCGTCATGGCATTTATGAGCTCATGCCGCTCACATCGAAAATCAAATCGCAAGTCTTGAAAAGCCAAGACGCTCAAGAGCTTCGCCAGATGGCCGTTAAAGAGGGCATGGTGACACTATTTCAAAGAGGAGCTGCCTTGGCAGCTTCAGGACTTACAACGAGCGCAGAAGTGCTGAGAGTCACTCGTCTCAATGAGGAAAGCAGTTAGCATGGGTCTTTTTCGCTACGAAGCCTTGCAGAGTTCAGGCAAAACGTTTACGGGAACAATCGATGCAGATAATTTGCAAGATGCCAAAGCTAAACTTTACCGCCGAGAAATTTTAGCTATTAGTCTAGTTCCTTTGTCGCATCAGCAGATTGGATGTTTTCTTTCTCGACAAGATGTGCTGAATTTAACTCGGGAGATATCTCGTCTTTTGCAAGCAGGCCTTCCCTTATTTGAAGTCTTGACGGCCCTTGAAGAGAAATATAAAGGACAAAAAGCGCATCAGCTCCTTTTGGATCTATGCGATCAGGTGCGAAGCGGAAAACCTTTTTCGGATAGCTTGGCCCGCCATACTAAAACATTTGATCTTCTCTATATTTCTATGATTGCGAATGCCGAGAAAACGGGACGGCTCAAAGAATCTTTGGATGAACTGGCGGATTGGATTTTTAAACAACAGCAGGTAAAAAAACAGCTGGTATCAGCTCTTTTATACCCTTCTCTTTTAGGGACTTTTTGTCTTTTTGTGTTATCTGCTCTTTTGTTTTTTGTCGTTCCCTCTTTATCCGATCTCTTTGAAGGTAGAGATCTTCATCCCTTTACTGTGATTGTTTTTGCGGCAAGCCGATGGGCCTGCCAGGCAAAATTTTTTCTATTTGCGACTTTTTTGGCCTTGATTGGAGCCGCTTCTTTGGCTATCTTTTATCCTCCATGGCGTGCTAAAATGGGCGGGATGTTTATCCGTTTGCCAGTTATAAAGACATTGCTTGCCAAGGTGGCTTTTGTTCGGTTTTGCCGATCTTGCGGCACTTTGCTAGAAGGCGGGCTGCCGATCATTACGGCCTTATCTCAAGCAAAAGCTGTGATGCGCCACGCTATTTTAGAAAAGGTGGTCAGCCAAGCCGAGGAGAATATGAAACAGGGAGAAAAGCTGTGTCTTGCTTTTCAGGGCCACGCTTATATTCCCCCTTTAGTGCCTAGAATGTTGGCTATAGCGGAAGAGGGAGGAAAGCTTCCTTTTATGATGCGGCAGATTGCTGAAATTTATGAAGAGGATTTAGAAAAAACGCTCTCTTATGTATCGACAGTAGCCCAGCCTGTTCTTTTGCTTCTCCTTGGAGCCATGGTAGGTTTTGTTCTTCTGTCTGTGCTTTTGCCCCTGACGGATGTAAGTTCATTTGCTAATTAGGAAAAAATATGAAAAAAAAGAAAAGAGCTTTGACGCTATTAGAAATTATGATTGTCATCGCGCTCATTACCTTGATTACAGGCGTGATAGGCTACAATATGCGAGACACTTTAAACCGCGGCCGAGCTTTTCGTACTGAGCAAGCTAAAGAGCAGCTTCGAGACATGCTGCTTCTCTCCCTTTCCGATGGCAAATCGCCAGAGCAGATTTTGCATGCTCCGGCTGCCTGCATTAAAGAGCTGGGACTAGCAAAAAATGCAGAGCAGCTTCTCAAAGATGGTTGGAATAAAAAATTTTCCATCACCTATCTTCCCGATGAAGCCGATTTCCAGATTGAGTCGGACGCTTATACAAACTATCTTCAGAGAAAGAAAGGGTGAAAAAGCATCCTTTCACTCTCTTAGAGATCATGCTAGGTCTTGCTCTTTTACTGCTTGCTGCGGGAGCTGTCTCTTGGAATGTTCATCAGGCTGTCAAAAAGTATAAATTTCGTTCAGATGTTTCCCGCCTCGAATTGCAGCTTACCTCTTGCTATACCCTAGCTCTCAATACTGCGGTCGATTGGACATTTCATCTCACTTGCAAAGAGGGTCGCCTTCGCGCGCAAACTCTTTGCCTTCACAGTTCAAACCCTCCTCCTAAACCTCTGCTCTTTGATTCTCTTCAAGCATCGTTCAACGGCGAAGAGTTTGAAGAGCTTTCCATCTACTTTTCTCCCACCGGCCGCATCGAACCAGAAGGGCGGATCGAGTTTTATCAAAAATCCTCGCCCTTCCGCCAAGAAATCCTCCTTCCCGATTGTTTTCGCATCAAACAGCTCATAGACAAGCAAGGCCCTACCCATCCAGCTGATGCGATGCCTTCCTAGATTGGGGCATTGCCCCAAACCCCATTAAAGAGCTGGCGCTCTTTAAAATCCCTTGTTGTTTTAAAAAAAATTGATGCATGAGGAGCAAAACTTGTCGAAATGGTTGTTTTAGATTAATCTATTATACAGAATATGGACTCAATGGTGTGCCTGTGAAAAAAATGATCTCTTTGCTAGTTGTTAGCTCTCTTCTTGTATGCGCCGCGCCGGCGTGGGTTTATGGATCTGCTCCGCCCGCTCCCTTAAATGTGACATTAAAACCTAAACAGCCGAATTGGCGTGCAGAAATTGTGGAATTTCACCCCCAAGGATCTCCTAAAATGGCGATTTATTACGAGCCCGGCGTAGAAGGCGAGACGCCAGTCAAGCAAGTCTTTCTTTACCCAAATGGCTCTATTCAGGCTGAGATGGATCTCATTCAAGTAAGACAGGTTGATTCTGATACAAAAGAGGAAAAATTTTCTTGTGTCCCTCATGGATTTCGAATCGATTTAGGGGAAAACGGTTCTCTTTTTCAAATTTCTTCTTATGATCGAGGCGTGCTGCAGGGAGAGGTTAGGACCCATTTCCCCAGCGGCAAAGTTCAGGGAATTTTCTTATTTCAAGAAGGGCTTCTCGATGGTTTAGCTCAGTCGTTTTATGAAAATGGGCAATTGCATGAAGAGGCGCGCTATGTAAAAGGCCTTGCAGAGGGAGATGTCGTCACATATTTTGAAAACGGCGCGAGAGCCTCTGTTGTTCCTTATCGAGAAGGTAAAGTCCAGGGATTGATGACCGAGTGGCATCTCAATGGGCGTCTTCAAGCGCAAAGACAGTTTGAAAATGGTCAGCCTCATGGAAATGGAAAAACACCAGCTGTCATTTTATATGATGAGGATTTGAACGTTTCTCAAATGATGGATTTTCGAGATGGTCAACCTTCAGGGGTTCATATTACTTATTACAAAAATGGTAAAGAGGCTCATCGTCTTTCTTATCAAGAAGGAAAGCGTCATGGCAAAGAGCAGTTTTTTGCCGAAGATGGAACTGTGCTTGGAGAGGGGACCTATGTTCTCGGCAAAGCAGTTGGAAAGCATTGGCGCAATCATCCAGATGGAGGCTTGGCTTATTTAGCTGAATTTGATTCTGAAGGCGTTTTACAAGGCACTGTCACTGAATACAATGAAGAAGGGCAAAAGGTTCGGGAATTTTATGTGGCCGATGATCAATTGCAAGGTCTTGCTCGCGAATGGTATCCAAATGGCGTGATTAGAGCCGAATATCAATATGTCAATAGCCAATATGACGGAGAGCAGAAGGAATATTATCCTAGCGGACAAATTAAAACGTTGGCTCATTACAAGGATAAAAAGCGGGACGGAATCCATGAGCAGTGGCATGAGAATGGAGTTTTGGCTTGCCGCGGCGCGTTTGCGGAAGGGGCGAAAAATGGACGTATTGCGGAATGGCACCCTGATGGAACTGCCAAAATTGATTCTTATTTTGAAATGGATCGGCCTGAGGGGATCCATTCTGAATGGTATGAAAATGGGCAGTTAAAATTCCGCGTCGAATTCGCGCAAGGGGAAAAAGAGGGATGGCAGAGGGAATGGAACGGAGCGGGGGAGCTGATTGCCGAAGCTTTTTATCAAAAAGGGCAGTTTGAAGGGATCGTTTCAACTTGGTGGAACAAAGATCAGCTAAAAACTCAATTTGTTTACCGCGCTGGAAAAAAAGAGGGAAAGCACGAGTGGTTTTCGGAGCTAGGACGCCCCTTGAGAGCGATGCATTTTGTAGACGATCAACTAGATGGAGAAACAAAAGCGTGGTACCCTGATGGTGCCTTGCAGCTTGTGCAAACCTATCGAAATGGCAAACCTATTGGTGAACATATAGAATATTATCCTCGCTCTAAACCTTCTCAATTGGATAGCGAGCGTTTATGCCGGCTCTTTCATTATGATGATGAGGGGCGGCTCCATGGCGAAGAAAAAAGTTTTTACCCTAATGGGCATATTCAGTCTCTGGTTTCTTACCAGCACGGTCAACTTCATGGAGCTAAACAGCTATGGGATGAAAACGGCGCGCTCATGGAAGAAGCTTTTTACGCTCAAGGCAAATTAGAGGGGCGCTATTTTCAAAGATTGCCTGACTTGCAAGAGCTGGTGTTTTTTTATGAAGGAAGCTTAAAGCAAGGGTTCCATGAAATGTATTATCCTCCGAATGAAAAAGGAGAAAAAATAAAAGCATTTCAGGCTAATTTTGAGAAAGATAAGATTCATGGCACAGCTACTGAATACAATCAACAGGGCATGAAGTTGGCAGAAATTCCTTATGTGGCAGGCGTCAAAGAAGGGACCGCAAGACTTTATGGGGCTAATGGCGTTTTGGCGGCTACGGTACAATTTGTAGCAGATAAGAGACACGGCTTGGGTGTTCAGTATTTTCCGAATGGCGCCATTTTACGGGAAACTTCTTACCGTTTAGATAAAAGAGAAGGCGAAGAGAGAACTTTTTTTGAAAATGGGGCTTTAGCTTCCCTTTGCTACTACCAAAATGATCAACTTCATGGCTTGAGTCAAAGTTGGAATAAAGAGCAGATTTTAGTCTTTGAAGCCGAATATGCAGAAGGCATGCGGCATGGGAAATTCAACAAGTATTATGAAGATGGAAGCCCTTGCATCGAACAAACGTTTGTCTATGATCAATTAAGCGGCAGAAAATATAAGTATGAGCGTTCGGGCGAAGTAGTTGTCAGCGACTATGAAGAAGGCCGCTTAGTGAACTCGGTTCGATAGATTCATCGAGGGCATGCGCCCTCGAACTGATTTTTAAATGCGGTAAGGATGTCCGTTAATAGAGATAAGGGGACCGCTTTTTTTTAATAAGGCTCTAATCGATTCTCCTTTTAGAGAAATGTTTGTTAGATCAATGCCGTCTTCTGTTCCGTTTTTTTGGATCATTTCTTGAGCGCATAGAGTCAGGTTAAACAAAGTTAAAAAAGGCCCTTCAGAAAGGATATGGGTATTCAATGATTGAAGTATCGTCCTTGCTAGATTGTCAATTTCTTCCTTGTCTTTTGGGCTATTTCCATAATAGATGTCTAAAGCATCCTGGACAGAAAAATGTTTTGAACCAATGGCTGACATGTTTTTCTCCTTTTATTAATTTGTCAAATTTTATGCTGGATAAATTACAGCAATTCCCGCTGAAAACAATCCTAAGCGATTGATAGATAATGACGATTCGAAAAAAAGTTCGCTAAATCCGTATAGACTTTTCTCTCGAGAAAATGTCTCAGCGGGAATCGCTGGATAAATTATGTTAGATTAGTTCTTATTTTTCAATTTTAATTTCGATGAAAAATGGATAGGAGGCCAATTCCGTAACGTCTTTTATCATAGAGAGTTAGAGAGGGGTGTTCGATAGGGGTGTGGGTCTTTTGTCTTTCTTCAATAAAGAGAAGTGATGACAGAAGTTCTTGATGGAGAATGGTTTCTACGACTTCTTCGATCGAAGTGTCATAGGGGGGGTCAATATAGATGATATCAAATGGTTCTTTAAGCTTATTTAAAGCGATCGTTGCCTGGGTAGGGAAAACATCTGTTTGATCGGTGACTTGAAGCAGCTTAATATTTTCCTCTATGCAAGAGGCTGCAAGTCTGTCTTTTTCGATAAATGTGGCGTGGGAAGCTCCTCTGCTGAGAGCTTCGAGGCCCATCGCTCCGCTTCCGGCAAATACATCCAAAAACCTTGCTCCCTGGATTTCATGCTGGCAGATATTAAATACGGCCGCCCGCATAACTCCTTGAGTCGGACGGGTAGTTTTTTCATTGGGGGATTTGAGCAAGCGGCCTTTAAATTTGCCGCCAAGAATGCGAAGGGTCATTGAAAAGCCGGGGGAAGTTGAAGGGGGTTGATGAGCTGCTTCATTTCTGCTAAATGCTCTGAGTTGTTATCTTGTAGATATTGCCCATAAAGATCGTAGGTTTTTTGCCAAGCCCACTGAGATTCAAGAGAAGAATCCCCCTTTTTGGCAGAAATGAACGAGACTGTTTTTTTGATGTTAAGCCAGCGATCTTTGATCCGTCCTTGAATAAAAAGGACGAAATCATCTAGCGTCTCGGTAGTTCCTATTATAGTGTAGGGCTGATTTGCATAGAGGTGATGCGTTTTTGTATTGTCAGGATAAATTTTGATGCTGGTATGCGGAGATCTGCTGAATGCATGGCACGAGATATTTTTTACAATGGGCGCTTGAATTGTTTTCATGAGTCGAAGAAGTTTTCTTTTTAGTCCCCGTTTTGTTGCGCTTTGTATGGCTTGTCCTCGATTGAAAGCGCATAGAGCTTCGAGCGAGCTGATATGTTTATCGCCGCTCATCCCTAATGTATAAAGAGCTACTTTGCCTTGATTATAGTGACTCCATTCTCTTAGAAGAGCAAGCCCTGCTTGTTTTTTGATAAAGCCGTCGCCATCTGTCAATAAAATTGCCGTATAGATTTCATCTTCTTGAACGTAAGAGGGCACTGTGATGAGAAGGGGTTTATATAAATCGGCAGGAGAAAAAAAACTGCCGAGCTCAATTTTTTGGATAAATTCCTTGGCGGCAGCTAAGGTAGATCGATTGAGAGGTCTTTGCGTGGGAAAAAGTTTTTCCATTTTGCTGTCGAACACTGTGATGTTGAACGTATCGTCAGGACCTAGATCTTCTAGCGCTTTATACACTGCCGATTTTGTTTGAAACAGTCTCTCTTTTTGAATTGAATTGGCGCGATCGATCAAAAACATATAATGCTGCTTCATCTTAGGAATGCGCAAATCTGTTTTAGGGATGAGCGTTAAGGCGAATAAATATCCAAGCCCATCTTCTCGCGGCATAAAAACTAGGTCGGTATCAAATTCTTCTGAATAAGAAGTCGTATCTAATTCTTCCAGCGTGGGTAGTTGGGGCAGGACGTGAAACCAAGAGGCGTGGAGAGCCGGTGCGGTGGGATTTGGTTTTGAAAATAAGGAAACCTGCTCGGTGGGCTCTGCATAAGCGACCTCTGGCAATTGCTGAGCTAGTTTGAGCTGCGAGGCTACAGGTTGAAAAGCTATCGTCTCTTCTGGGTGGAAGGCCGGGGGGGAAGGAGCTGCGAAATTAACTGTTTCTTCCGAAGTGGGTTGGATGAGGTCTTTAGGAATATGGGAGGGGAGGTAAAAGAGCTCCTGGGAAGGGAGTGTAAACGTTGGGAGTTTTTCTGCATAGGACACTAAAAGATGGTCAGGATCAAAAGGGGGCGGCGCTGCTAGAGGTTGGTAAGATGAGAGATAGGAAGGATCGGGGACGGTTGTGCGGAACGCTAACCGCCCATGTTCAGATTGCGGTTTTGTCCCTTTTTCTTGGGATCTCGTAGGATGGGAAGAGCAAAGAGCGGCTCTTAAAATGTCCGTTTGCGTTTGTTTGCTCATGGAAGCGAGCCAAGCTGTAGTCGGAGACGTTTTTGTTGAAGTGGGAGAATAGAGCCAAATAGCATGATGCTGCAGCAAAACGGCCACGACCGCATGGATGAAAAGCGAAAGCGCGATGCATTTGCAAAGGATCTGTTTTCGTTTCAATGTTTGACTCATAGATCTTTGGTTATTGCCGCTTCGCAGCGATAGGTCGTCGTATCAAAGAAATTGACTTGTATTCTCTGCAGTCTTTCATTAATTCGATCTCCTAGCAGTGCATTGCCGATCGGGTCAGCTTTAATTTGCAAAAGCAGCTCTTCTGCATGTTTTTTCAGTTGTTGATGCAAAGCGGGCTCTTTGGTCAATTGTGCTTGGCAAAGATAAATATCAGCATCAAATAGGCGGATGTACAGTTGGTAGATATGGTCTTTTTCCGGTAGTTTTTGCCGCGCTTCGTGGTAGTCTTTAGAAAGCAAATCTTCAGTGGACTCAAAATCTGTTTTGGTTTTTTTGAGTAAAGAGAGTCTCTTTTCTACATTGTTTTCAGCTTGCAAGGCAATGTATTCAAAGGCTGCTTCTAAATGGATTGGTTCATTAGACAAGCGCCGCTGGAGGATTAAATTTTTTAAGCATGTGGCCGCTTCATCGCAAGACAGCGTCCCTTGTTTTTGTTTTAAAAGCACTCCTTGCAAAGAGGCTGATGCGCCGGCAAAACTGCGAATGGTGGGAGATTCGGCTACGATATCATCAAAGAGTTCAATCGCCTCTTTCTTTTTTTGCAAACGGGCATATCCCTCAGCTAAAAGAAGTTTAGCTTCAAGATCGAGGGACCCTCTCCCTTGTTCCAAAAGAGCTACTTGTTCTTCCGTTCTCTCTGTTTGAGCATATAGTTTCGCCAATTTATAAGTGTTAGTCGGCGTTTTGTTGCATTTTTCTAGAAGAAGAATCGCTTGTTCAACTGCAATCGGCTGCTCTTTGGCTTGATTGTAATAATAAGTTGCCAGCCAGTCGAGATTTTCCGGCTGAAGCGTTCCATTGGAATGAAAGGCAAGAAAGAGGTGTTGGGCTGCCTGTTCGACGAGAGCTGGCTGTTTTTCAGAGCGTTCAAGGTAGGCGTTAAATAGTGCAATGTGCAGTTGGACTTTATCCACGAGATCTGCTTCTAATGCAATCGCTTGTTCGGCGTATTGGCAAAAGAGTTCAGGGGAATGTTCTTTTTCCAATAAAGCCATAAGAAGATGGCTGTTGGCCAATTGGGGAAAGAGACGTTGCTCCATCAATTGCTTGAGAACGGCCTTTGCTTTAGGATAGTCATGAAGCTCATAGCTTATCTTTGCCAAAAGAAATTGCCAATCGCAGAGCTCTTCTCTCGCGAAGAGATCGGAGTGGGCAAATAAAGCATCTAGGTCGCTTGTTAATTGTTTTTTTAAGTTGTGCTGGTCCAATGTTTCTTGCTGGCTTAATTGCGTTGACGAGGAGATCAAATAGCGCCAGGCAGCCGGCGTCAATTCATGTGAAGGGAAGTCTGTAACAAACCACTGCGCGTAAGAGCGGCAAGATTTCCAGTGCTGCGTTTGGTATTCAAGGTCGGTCAATTCAAAAAGAGTTTCGATTTTTTTGGGAAATTCCCAGTGGGCGGCTAGCAAGGAAGCAAATTGTTCTGTCGCTTTTTCCAAATGGCCCTCTTTTTTCAAAAGCATCCCTCGGGCAAATAATGCTTGAGGCTGCTCTACGTCTTCTGGGGCGAGTTTATCAATGGCTTTTTCTAAGGCACTTAAGCAATTGCTTTTGTAAGCGGCCGCAATTAAATACATCAGCCCGGGCCTTATTGTTTCATAGGGAAGCGGCGCCTCTGCAAACAAGCTAAGTTCAGAAATCGCTTCGGGGTATTGTTTTAATTGAAAATAGCTTTGGCCGAATAAGAGGCGCGCGTGAGCTTCTTGAGATGCGTCAATTTCTTGCAGAAGTTGCTCTTTTTCAGCGATGAGCAGCTCATGGCGATGCATTTCAAAATTTAATACGAGATAGTTAAAAGCGGCATCTTTTGCTTTATCTTGTTTTAATTCAGCTACTTTTTTAAATGTGCCGCTTGCCTTGTCTTTGTCAAAGCCAGATTGAAGAACAGCGGCTTGAAAGAGAAGGTTGGCTTTTTGGGATGTATCTTGTTCTGCGAGTTCAAGATAGATATTAGAGGCTTTAGGAAACTCTTTTAAAATGCAGCAAAGATAGGCGAAGGCTTGAGACACCTCAGTGGAGCGAGTACTTTCAATCAAAGTGGTAAAATGGGGCTGCGCCCTTAGAGCTAATGTTTCGAGCAGGACAGGATCATTTGCGGCATTGAGGCATTGTTGGTAAAGACCGATGGCTAAATAATAAGTTGCTTGGGTCTTCGCCTCGGTTTCGCGCTCTTTCGCTAAAAAGGCGTCGCATTCATCGGCGAGCGTGACGTACCACTCTAAGTGATATAAACACTGCATCCGATTGAGAAAAACAGTTTCTTGCCATTGAGGATCGATGATGCGCGAATAGTAGTCGAGAGCTGTCGAATAATTTTTTTCTCTAAGGCAAAGATCTCCTAAAGCCGCACAAAGAGTGTCATAGTAAGAGCTGTCTGGGTATTTATGGAGATAAGTCTCAATCTGGTTTTTGGCTAGGTGATATTCTCCTTCTTGCCAAAAGTCGGCAATTCTTCGCAGAGAAAGAGCTTCCTCTTCCGGGGGCATTTCAGCAAAACAGGTAAAAGGAACTAATAAAAGCAGCCACCTACGCATATCGATCTCCTCCTTCGGATATCTTGATTATACTGGCGGGGATATAATTTTACTATGTTCATGAATCGTGATCTTTTCATTTTTTCACTAATCGTGCTATCGTGATAGTAAAACTTTAATGGCGCAGGCTTTATGGGAATTTTTTTAGTGTTTATTTCGGCTTGTTTTTGCGGGGCTTCCAATTTTTGCATGAGAAGAAGCATCGATCGAGGAGGTACAACGCAGGCTTTTTTAGTCATGCAAATGAGTATTGCCTGCCTTGTCAGCTTTTTGCTCGGCCCCTTCAAAGCTCAGCAATTTTCTCTTAATCCTTCTTTGTTTGTTTTAGGTGTCACCGCTGGCCTTGTGTATAGTTTTATGCTGGGCTGTTTAGGGAAAGCTTTGGAAAGAGGTCCGTCTGGACTTACTTTTTCTATTTTAAGCGGCGCTACAGTTTTTCCAGCCGTTGTGATGGCGGCTTATTTTGGAGAGGCTTTCGGCTATACCTACACGATATGGCATGCCATTGGGTCTGTGGTTGTGTTAGTGGGTCTTTTTTGGGCGGGCCGCGGCCTTCAAGGGATAACGCAATTTAAGGCCTGGCTGTTTTTTGCTTTCACCATGTTTGCTTTGCACATCGCCCTTTTGGTGATTTTTCAATGGCGGGCTCTTCTCTTAAATTTCCCACGTCCTGAAGAGATTTCCTCCTATTTTACCGCAGAGAAAATCCGAAGCGCATGGTTTATGACGCTCATGTACGCAACAGCGATGGTCATGCAAATCTATTTATTTTTAAAAAATGAAAAAAGAGCTTTAGACCGCTCGGAAATGTTCAACGGGATGATGGGGGGAGCTGCGAATTGTTTAGGGACATTTTTTCTCATTCAGGCCACTGAAGTCGCTACAAGTTTTGAAAATGCGATCATCTACCCTGTTTTTTCCGTGCTTGTCATTCTTCTCTCCAATCTATGGAGCCAAAAAATTTACCGCGAATCAGTCAACTGGAGAGCGTGTCAAATTTGCGCTCTTGGCCTTTTTATCGCGACAGTCGATTGGAAAGGTGCGTTTGCGGCTATAGGTTGGTTTGCGAAATAATATAGACAGCTTATTTTACGGATGCGCAATGCAGCAGAATAAGCAGACGGGTATTTCAGATGGCGCGGCAATTAAGAGTGTTGTCTGCTTTTTAAATGTCTTCTAATTTATGATAAAAACTCAAATGAGTCGGGATTTATGAGTTCTTATTCTGATTATCGCATCTGTTTGAACTGTAGTGGGGTGGACCATTATACCCAACGTGATTCAAATTTTGAATCACGTTGGGTATATATCGATTTGCATCAAACGGAAAGGGGCGAGATAGAAATCGATGGCCGAAGATATTCATTGGCTAGCGACGATGGTAATTTATTTGCATTTCTTCTCCCCGACATACAATCTTTTCATAGCATCAGCGACGTGATTGAAAGAGCTTCTTTATGTGGAAGAGTGGAAAAAATTTTGCAGGGAGACGAGGCTCTTTCGTCGAGATTGGATTCTCATTGCGAAGCTTTTGTACAGGCAGGTTTTACGGGCTCCGTATTCGTTGAGAAAGATGGCAAGGTTTTCTTGCATAAAGAATATGGGGCGGCAGCGGATGAAGACGCGGGGAAGTCTTTTTATATAGCATCTCTCAGCAAACAATTTACAGCTGCTGCCATCATGCAGTTAGTAGAAAAGAATCAAATTGATTTAGATGAATCCATCAATAAGTATTTACCTCCTGAATTTCAATCGGACGCATGGGAATCTGTCACCGTTCATCATTTGCTATCTCATCAATCGGGGATCCATAATTTTACTGATTCGCCTGATTTTGAGGAAAAATGCTTAAAAATGACAATAGACTCTGTTTTACACGAAGAGAAAAAAGAAAAATTAAAATTTGAGCCAGGATCGCAATTTGACTATTCAAATACAAATTATAATTTATTAGGAAAAATCATTGCCCATGTCAGCGGTCTTTCTTATAGTCAATTTATAGAAGAAAGACTTTTGGCGCCGGCCGAGATGAATTCTTCTCGAGTCCATACAGAAGGAGAGAAGTCGCCTGACATGAAAGCGGTTAAAGGTCACACATCTTTATCACATTTAGCCCTTAAAGAATCTATGGCTCCTGATTTACATCTCATTTATGCCGCAGGAGGGATTATTTCCTGCGCTTATGATTTGGCAAAATGGAGCCATGTTCTAGATGGAGAATCAGATATTTTGAGTACGGCTTCAATAAAACGGATGACGACGCCAAATCTTGATCAATATGGCTATGGTTTAACTATTCATGATGAAGAGGATAGACGTACAATCAGTCATTCTGGTGGGCTCATTGGATTTAGCACTGTATTTCGTAAGTATCCAGATGAAAATAGTACAATTATCGTATTGTCAAACAATCAGGACTTTGAATCCTTAACTCTTGCATCAAGTTTAGAGGCACTCTTATTCGAAGGCAAAATGGATATAGCAGAGCCAGTCCCTTTTTCAGGTCAAGATTTTTCAGATTACAAAGGTGTTTATCAATCAAATCAATTGGGATCCATTATGCAATTTGAAGCGGCAGAATCAAGTGCTTTGCAAATTCTTTCAGGTGAAGCTCCTCCAGCCCTTTCTTTTACATTTCCTTTGTCAAACGGACGTGTTTTTATGCCCGATTCCGGTTTAGAATTTGAGAAGCAAGCAGATGGTGCTATTAAGGTGTATTTATTTAATCATCCCGAGCCAGTTGATCTATTGATACCTATCTCTCGTCTAGTAGCAGATTCTTAAGTAATGAAATCATTTTATTTTTCGACGCTTCCATAGGAAGAGATGAGATGGGCTGCTTGTTTATAACGAGTTCTTTTGAGCTTTTCATACGCTTGAAGACCTTTTGCGTTTTGTTTTTGTTCGAAATAGAGAGTTCCTAGATGAAAGAGAATGTCGTTATCCTGCGATTTGAATAGCAGAAGAGTCTCTACCCGTTCCACCTCAATGGCACCCAAAAGGACCACATTCAAAGCCTTTTAAATCGAATAAAAAGTTCGGGTTAATATTAATTCAATATTGACCCGAACTTTTTATTCGATTTAAAAGGCTTTGAATGCGGTCTTTTTGGGTGCCATTGAGGTGGAACGGGTATCTACTTCGAGGATCTCTTCTTGAGGCAACTGCAAGTCTCTATACCCCACCGCTTATTTTATAAAGGACTACGGATGAGCAATACAGCGTGCAACTAAGTAGAGCGGGTAATTCCAAATGGCTCCATCTTGCTTTGCGTTCATTGTTGTTGCTCTGAGAAGTTGTGGTGGCTTATATTTTTGCTCATAGACTAGAAGACTCTTTTTTTTCTGACTGGCTCCCGATTTGACCTCTAGTGGATAAATGGCGTGATCTTTCTCAATCAAAAAATCAACTTCCGCTGTTCCCTCGCTCGTCCAGTAGTAGAGCTTTTGATGGCCCGCTGCAATGAGCTCTTGAGCTACGTAGTTTTCTGTTAAAGAACCTTTGAACTCTGTAAATAAAAGATCCCCATCAATGACCGCTTGAGGGGAAAGGCTGCTTTGCGCCCCTAAAAGTCCCACATCCAATGAAAAAATCTTAAAAATAGAAAAATTACCATAAGCGCTTAAAGGGAATTTTGGCGATTCAACCAAATGGCTTTTATGGATCAAGCCTGCATCTAAAAGCCATTGAATCGCATCTTCATAGTCTCGCCCTCGTGCACTTTGACGAATGGCTGAAAAAATAAATTTCTTATTCTCTTTCGCTAATTGCCGATGGATTTGTTGCCACACAGTAGTAATTTTTGCCACATCTTGAGAAGGGGCGTGCTTGCCAAAATCTCTTTCATAGGCATATAAAATTTCTAACTGAATCTCTCTTACCTCTTTTAATTGCTCTGTCTTGACATATTCGGCAACAGCCTCGGGCATTCCTCCAACAAAAAAATACCACCTCAATAACCCCAGCAATTTTTCATGTAAAGGCTCGGCAATTGGTTCTTTACAGGGATATTCTTCTAGAAATCGCCTTGTTTTCTCCTGGCCTATCGCATCTAAAAATTCGAAAAACGTCAAAGGATAAAGGGAAAGAATATTTACTTTCCCTACAGGAAAACCTTCTTCTCCTGCCATCTTCACTCCTAAAAGAGAGCCTGCCGCCGCAATGTGGTAATCGCTCGCTTCCTCGCAGAAATATTTCAGGCTATTTAACGCCTTTGGGCATTGCTGAATTTCGTCCAAAATGAGCAGAGTCTTTTCTGGTTCTATCTCTACTTCTGTATGAATGCTTAATAGTCGAAGGAGTTGTTTGGGATCCAAAGTACTTTCAAAATACTGTCCAAGCTTTCTGTCCTTTTCAAAGTTTAAGTAGGCCGTATTTTTATAGAACGTTTCCCCAAAGTATTTTAGGGCGTAGGTTTTGCCTACCTGCCTCGCCCCATTCAAAATCAATGGCTTACGTCTTGAAGATTCTTTCCACCCTTGGAGCTGTTGATATAGATCTCTTTTCATACCCTTATTCTAAAAAAAATCTAGAAAAAAAATCAACGATTCCTTCAAAAAACGTGCAAGTCAAACACGTTTTTCGTTGGAAAAACGTGATAAGTTAACACGTTTTTCGATCAAAAAACGTGTTATAGTTTTATATCTTATTGAAAATCAATAGATTGTAAAAACATCAAGAATATCCTGAGAAGAAGTCAAGAATGGATTCTTGGTCGTGATGGCGCGATCCATTATAAAGTTGAATAGGAGAGCTAGTATGGTTAAAAAGTTCTTTCAAGGCATTTTCTCCCTTCATATCTTGGAATTGTTTCATAGAAATACCTTTAAAATGAGTTTCAAGATAAAGATCGACTTGATCAAATTCTTGTTCAAACTTAAAACTCATTTTACTGCTTTTAAAATCTCCTATTGCTTTACGTAATGACAAGGAGGCAGTTTCTAAAAGAGGAAGGCAAAGCATATGTATAGATAGGGTTTTGTATGTCGTGTTAGCGCTAGAAAGATGGAGAAACGACAAGTGAAAAGGTCAAATTCCCTTTTTGGATTAATATGATTATCTCTAATAGGCAACAGGGCGATTTAACTAAAATTTTTTGACACACTCGGACAAAAAAATCTTGCCAATATTCCTTGCAAGTATCCAACTCCGAAAGTTGCAGCTCGCCTGACGGAGGCGAGCCCTCTTTCCGGATCCACAGTTGCAGCCATGTTCATTGCTAACCGGCGAAA
>JAJXYX010000102.1 GCA_021780355.1 bacterium
TTTGATGATCGATCGCCTCGATCGATCATCAAACGCAAGTGATCAACTGGAAACGCGAAGCGTTGGAAGGCGATAGGGACTTAAATCCAAAGAAACTGAAAAGTCGAAGAAAACTATAAACTATAGGAGACTGTCTCTAAGAGACAGTCTCGCCTTTTTTTTAACAAATGACTTTGTTTTCTTTGATGGCTTTTTTGAACGATCTGCCGAGATAAATCGCTACGACAAGCCAAAGAGCGAGCAGCGGGAAGCTGAGAAATCCGCTGAGCATGAGGTAGTGGGATTTGCCGGCGGCGGCGCCAAAAGCAGATTGCAGGGGAGCGAGCGACATGTTGAACATCGAACCTGCTTGTTTGGATGAGCGCGAGCCAAACGTTTCGATCCAAGCTTGCGCTTTGAATTTGACGTCGGGCGTAGTCGGAATGTAGAGCTGCTTTAAAGCAGGGCCGTTGAGCGCGTAGTTGATCGCTTTCGATCCTACCATAAGGATAAAAAGAAATGAAAGGCTATTTAAGCTTAAAAAGCCAAGCGTTGCGCAACCGACAATAATCGGCATGGCAGCGAGCGCTGTTCCAACGCCAAGAAAGCGCGTTACATTACTAATCCCTAAGAGTAGGCACAAAAGAGAAACGATGTTCACGCTCGAGCCGTAAAGGCTTAAGTAGCGACTTAAGCTGACTCCAGAGTATTCAGCGCTGGCGGCAAGCTTGAAGTTGAAATCGAAAATCGTCACCACGACTTCATAGATAAAGTTCGCTGCAAAAATGCCTAAAAGGTATCGGTTTTGCACAAGAAGTTTTAGTCCTTCTAAAAAGCCGGGCTCTTGCTGCTTTTCTACCGATTTTTCATTTTTCCCATGAAAAGAGGCGAGTAGGTGTTCTGGCGTGGCTCTGAGGAAATAACGGATCAAAGGGATGATGAGCAGGGTTAAAAGGCCTAAAGAGACGATCGAAAGGGTATCTGTAGAGTGGCCCAGTCGGTCGGGAAGGCCGCCGATGCTGTAAGGGCAGATGATTCCTCCGAGCTGGCCGATGGCTACGACGAGAGGAAAGCCTCTTTTCGCGTGCGTTGGATCCGTCGTATCAGCGGCAAATGCCCAAAAGAGCGCAACCACGAGAGATCCAAAGCTTTCGACAAAAAGATACCAAAAATAGCCGAGGCCTTTGGTTCCTAGTAAAGCAAGGGGCGAGCGGCCGGCGATCTCTTCAGCAGAGCCCTGGGCTATCATCATTAAAAAACTAAATCCTAGAATGGAGATACCATAGAAAGTTGGGAGAATGATGAGCATTTTTTCCCGCGATGTTTTTTCTAAGAGCTTTGTATAGAACATAACGAGGGGCAGAAGGGCTATCACAGAGACCGTTTTGGCAAAAGGCAGTTGAAGACTGCCGACGAGTTGGATAAATACCGCGTCTTTTAAAGGACGAAGCGTCCAATAGACTCCTATGATCAGGGCGAAAATTACCCCCATTCTTAAAAATTTTTTAAACTCTTCTTTTTCGAAATTTCCAAAATTAAATCGACAGATCCATTGAAAAAATCGAAGTAGACCGCTAGCTGCGCTCATAAAATGACTCCTTACTTAAAAATTGGAGCATATCTTTTTTCTTTTTATTTGCAATCTTGATATATTCGATTTTCGAAATCGAAGAAATCGATTTGGATTTATGAAGGAATTAAGCGACTATTTTTTATTTAAAAATAACCCCCAGGAACAATTTTTGCAAAAACTGGAACAGTCGTTAAAAAATTTGCGTGTCGTTGACGTAGAACTATTTATCACCTCCGCTCGCATGAATCACTTAGGCAAAGCCGCGACCTTTCATCACCTAAGCCAAAGCGCGGCAAGTACGGCTATTTGCCGGGTCGAGGCGGCTTTTGGATCGACCCTTTGCACGCATGAAAAGAGACGTTTTTGCCTGACTCGGGAAGGACAGGTCCTTTTGCCAAGACTCGAATCTTGGATCAAACGGCTTAGAGAGCTCGTCGTGTCTCAAGATCAAATTCCTTTAAGGCTTGTGACAACGCATGCGATTGCCCAAATCGCAGCGCCTGCGGTTTTATCTCTCGATCTCATTGATTTTCAACACATGAGGCCAGATCGCGCTTATGCAGCTATTCTCCAAGGGAGGGCCGATATCGCTCTCGTCTTAGATAATGCGCCTTGGAAAGGGGTTTTGGCCACCGAGCTGGGATGTGGACATTTTCGGCTCTATGCAAAATGTCCCAGCGCCCCTTTGAAGTCTGTTTTACTGCCCGAAGAGCAAATCGAAGTGCTGGCCTTGCAGCAAACCTGGTTTGATACCCACGGCTATCCTCTCGCCGTTAAATCTCGAATCCCTAGCTGGTCGCTCATCGCACAGATTTGCGCCGAATCGGAAGAGATCGGGTTTTTACCTGATTTTTTAGCGCGCAAGTTCTCTTTATCTCCTGTGCCGTGGCAACCCGCCCTTTCTTCTTACCGCTTGCTTGCGATTCATCGGCAAGACGAGGCCCTTCAAGAACGTTTCGATCGATTGATCGAGGCTTTAAGAAAGGTGTTTGAGGTTTCCTTTTAAGAGACGATTGAATTCAGCTTCTGTTTTTACAAAATCTTAATCAAAAAGATGTGAATTCTGAGAAGTGAGAGGGTGAGTCATTTGTTTTTTTTATGTAATTGATGCTTAAGATTTATCTTTTTTATTTTGATTTCTTTATTTAATTTTATTTAATTAATAATTAATTAATATTATTGTTGTATAATATTTTTAATTTAATTTTTAAGTGAGAAGGTTTTCTTTTGCTTTTGAATTTTAATTGTTTTGGATGAGTTGATTAAATTTAATTAACTTTTCTGACAAGTAATATTTTTAACTTAATTTTGGGTGAAAAATGTCTGCAGATTGTTTTGATTCATTATTGTCGCTTGGTCAATATTTTAGAGCAAATGAAGGGATATTTGGAAGCGAGATTGCTAATTCGCCACTATATAGGGTGCGTAGATTTGATTATAGGAAAGAAAATGATGTGCTTTCGACGATCCAAGATTTGGACGAACCTGTCCAGACAGAAGTAAACCGTTGGCTTCGCATCGATGGCAGACATGGCGATCTGGAGCCCAAAGAGCTCGTGCGGTTGATAAAAACACTAGAGAATGTTGCTGATGAAGATCTTAGAAAAGCTCTCTTACGTTCGCCTTTTTTTCAAATTGGGATGATCAAAGATCCTGTTCAATGGAGTCGTGAAGCTGTTTATCTTGAGTTTTTAATCACACAGAACGATATCCCTGAGGAATATCTCATAGAATTTCTAGATTTTTGGAAAGGGGTCATGCAAAGTGAGCATGCAGACATGTTTTCTTCTATTTTAGATCGATGTACGCCCCACCAAATGATGGAACTCTCCAGGCGATTAGCTTCCATCATGTCAGAAAAAGAAATTGGTCAATTTACGATTATTTTAGCATCTCACATTCGGCTGGAACAGGCGGCGGATTTTCAGGAATTTATCGATCTGATTTCTTTTTTTCCTTCAAAAACAAGGCGGGCTGTGCTCGAGGCAATGCAACGCTATACGGGAAATGTGATGACTGTTAAAGAATTTTCATCGTTTTGCTTTTCGATCGAGCCCTTATCTGAACAAGTATCTCATCTGTTCGATGAACTGGGCAAGATTAATGCCAAGGAAATGGCGCTGGTCATTGCTGCTAAACAAAAAGATGGCAAGGCTCATCGGCAATCTATTTTTGTTATTGAAGATTTAATGGCTTTTTACAAAGTTGTTCATGACTTAGCAGTCAGTCCGACAGAAAAAAGCCAAATTTGTTTTCAATATGTGACGAGAATAAACGGCCATTCGTGTTTTGGGGAAGTAACGATTGACAAATCAAGAGAAATTCCTCACCTGAAGATTTTTTTGTATGATCCTTCTTCCCCAGAATCTGGTTTTGATCAAGAGTTTGATGCATTGAAAGAGATGGATTCTCAGGATGTAAAAGTCACTCTTATAGCTCCGAAATCAGAAGAAAAGCTTCAAAGGGGAATCGGCTGTTCTTATTTTTCTTTAGATGGAGCGTTTATGCTTTCCAATCAGAGACAATTTGAAAATCTTTATCCTAAAATGGAACCTTGCTCGTCTGAAGATTTTCGGATCTTGGAGATAGATATTCCGACTCGATTAAAAAGGGGCAGTCATCATCTTCATGAAATAAGCGCGGATGACGAACTATTTGCTTTAGGCTTGAACTCAAGCATTTTAAATCATCCTGAAAATAGCAGAAAAATCGTCAACCATAAAGGCAATACAGCCGCTGAAAGTGTGCAAAAATATTTGAAAAAAATGTCTTGCAGATCCATTCATAACAAGCGGATCGATCATAAGCGAGAGGCGTATCAGCAGGATGTAAAAGAGTACATAAGGCAAAACGGCATCATGAATGAGGTTGAGCTCTCGAAAGCGATCCGTCCATTCACTCAAGAAGGTTTTTATGCTTATGCGAAAAAGCTGAAGAACGAGGCTGTATATACCGAAGAAAGCTGAAGAATCGGCTTACCATAAAGGAGAGTTTTTTGACAAATCCAGGATTATTTCCTGGATTTGTCAAAATTTGAGGTCTGAACGTTTTTCTTAAAATGAATCGCCTTGGGTATGATCTTTTTTTAATTTAATCAAAAGGTTTTTGACGCAGCTGTTTTTTGGATGAGTGGATCTTTTTTTTAGCTAACATCTTTTCTTTTTGCTTGCGGGACCTGCGCCTTTTTTGGCGGCGGATTCTTTCGAACTCTTGCTCTTTCTTGCTTTTTTCACCCAAGATTTGCTCTTCAAGCCGGTCGCATAATTCTCTTCTGGCCAAAAAACGGTTCATGGCTCTTGAGCGATCCCTTCCGCATTTGACCTCTAAGCTGGTGGGCACATGTTTAAGATAGACGCAAGAACTTGTTTTGTTGATTTTTTGCCCCCCTTTCCCAGAGCCTAGGATGAACTTTTCCGTTAGATCATCCTCTTTGATGCCAAGGCGCTCCATACGAGCCTGTAACTCATCGATTTTTTCTTTGGATAGGGACATAAGATATTGATGATATTCGTTTTTCTATATGTATCAAACTATCCCGAAAGGGCGAAAGTCAAGTGAAAATCGTGTCCGTGGATTTTGGAGGATGAGCTTTTGAAGATAAATATGTTCGCGTATTTTACAGATCGGATCGGTTAAAAGAGAGGCTAGCCGTAAAATCGAGAGCTGACACGACGCCGTCGAGTGCGTTTGAGAAGTGTCTTTATCAAGAAATCTTTCGTCAAAAATTAAAGCATCAGATGAGGAGTAGATTATACCGTTCGTAACTCAAGAATCGGCTTATAGGCGGGTTCAAAGCGCCAAAAATCGATTGCCATAAAGGGGGATTGTATTGCCTCGATACTATCCCCCTTTATGGCAATCGATTTTTGGCAGCTTTCAATCCCACCTATAAGCCGATTCTTCAGCTTTCTTCGGTATAATTCAATAAAATTGTTTAGATTAATTATTTTATGATTTTTTTTTAAAGTGTAGTGTTTTTGTTTGAAAGAAAAAATATGGATTTTTCCATTGACTTTCCGTATAAACATATTAAAAGGATGTGTCCCATGCTAATCGGTGTCATTGTAGAAAATTCGGTGGAAGCTGCGTTAAGCGAGATGCAGGAATTAAAGGAAAGGGTAGATGCTGCAGAGATTCGGCTGGATCGTTGGGAGCCGTCAGATTGGAGTCAGCTTGCTTTATTGAAAGAAAAAGCCTGTTTGCCTTTGCTCTTCACGTTTCGAAAGCAAGAGCAGGGCGGGCGTCGCTTGATTTCAGAAACAAAAAGGCTTGAGCTTTATGAAGAGGCTTTGTCTCTTTTGCCAGCGTTTGCCGATATTGAAACTGATACTGACCCTCTTTTCATTGAGCGGGTGAAACAAAAATATCCCCAAATTTCTCTGATTGGGTCTTTTCATGATTTTGAAAAGACGCCGGACGATCTTTTGTCTCTTTTCCATTGGATGCAGCCAGCCCGTTTTAACATGGTAAAGATCTCAGTCCATGCCCTTTCTACTCTCGATCTTATGCGTCTTATGGTCTTTGCAAAAGAGATGTCTCCTAAGTGGCCTTTATCTTGCATTGCGATGGGAGAGTGCGGCCAGCCATCTCGCGTGCTAGGACCAATTGTAGGCAATGTTTTGCATTACACTTCACTTCAAGACAGCGTCAATTCCCTTTATCAATACTCTCTCGACACACTGGAAAAGCTTTATCATTTTTCCCACCTAACCCCAAAAACAAAGATTTATGCCCTTTTAGGCGATCCTGTGGAAGCAAGCCGAGGCCATTTGTTTCATAATGAGATCTTTCATCGAGAGGGGATTCATGCCATCTACATTAAATTGCGCTTGGGCGCAAACGATCTGCCAGCTTTTCTCGATCTAGCCAAAAAACTTCCCTTCGCAGGATTTAGCATCACGATGCCTTTAAAAGAAGCCATTTTTCCCTTATTAACCCGAATCGATCCTAAAGCGTCTCTGATTGGAGCTGTGAATACAGTCGTCGTCCAAGGCTCGGATCTTATCGGCTTGAACACCGATGCTCCAGCCGCTTTATTTGCCTTAGAAATGCACGGAAAAGTACAAGGTAAAAAAATAGCGATTTTAGGGGCGGGAGGGTCTGCCAGAGCGATTGCCTATGAAGCGATGCAACGAGGCGCTGAGGTGGCTTTATTTAATCGAACATCGGCCCGAGGAGAAAAAATCGCCCGAGATTTTGGTTGCAAAGCTTACGCTTTAGACGCTTTTTCGGCCCATCCTTATGACATCTTAGTCAATACAATCCCTCCAGACTCTTGTGGATCTTTGCCTATTTTGGCGACAGAGATTTTGCCCCAAGCTCTCGTCATGGACATCAACCCCGTCTCACTCTCTTCTCCTTTTTTACAAGCGGCAAGAGAGAGAAAATGCCGCTGCATAGATGGCGATGCGATGTTTGAAGAGCAAGGCCGCTTGCAGCAAATGGCATTTCAGCAAGCAAGGCTATTCTAAAATTTCCCGGCATTTTTGCAGCGAGGCCAAAAACCTAAAGGAAGAAGAGTGAAGGCGCGATAGAGTTTGAGAAAGAATGTTCTCTTCCTTTTTCCTTAATACCTCAAGAGCTCTTTGCCCAAATCTTTTTACATCAGCTCCTTGCTGGACGAGCAGTAAAAGAAGTTCAGGATTTCCATGTTTGGCTGCGATTTCAAGCGAACTTACTGAAGTTTTTTCGTATCTACTCTCCAAATTTACATCTGCGCCGGCTTGAATGAGAGCTGCAGAAGCGAGGACATGATTTTTTTCTAGAGCAATGTGCAGCAAAGGGACGAAAATGCGATCGAAATAAGATTCTTCATAAGGATCTTCTAAAAGTTGATTCGGATTGAGTCCGCTTTGAATGAGAGCAGGTATGATGAGCCAGTCATTTTGTTCGAGGGCTTTGATGAGGAAAAACAGTCTTGGCGAAGGGTGGGGTTGGCCATTCCAATCCGCCTGTTCCCGCTCTAAATAATCCTTGTCATTTTCCAAAAAAGTCAAAAGAACAATCAGCTCTCCCACGAAGTTTTCGAGCGTGATGTGTTTTTCATAAAAACGCTGAACGATTTGTTCATAAAATTCTTTCTCAATAGGAAGAACCCTTAGTAAGCTAACAGCTCGGTCTCTATATTCAAAGAACAAGTTTTCTCTATAATCTTGAGCTGATTGCGCGCTTTTTTTTAATGAAGGAAAGATAAATGGGGAAGGATGGGGGGGGTGCATTACTTGTTTATGTCTTAAAAACTGACCCAGCAGCGTAGATGTATCCAAGGGAGTAGCAGCACATTTAAAATGGAGCTGGTAAAAACGTTGATAGGGATTGCCGGGTATGCTGATCTTAATTTCTCTAAAAATCTTCCTAAGGATACTTTGGCAGATAAGATCTACTTCTTTAGGTGGTTTTTGGGGTCTTGCGCCTTGAGGGCCATACGGCTGGACAAAGGGCTGCAGAATTTTAAGTATAGCATCACTCATTTTCTTCTCCTTTATTTCGAAGAAACGAGCGCAATCTTAAACAAATCCATTAAAAACAAGCAACCCTAAAATTATTACATACACTCAAATAAAACTAGGATTCCAAAGGACTCCGTCCAATGGCCAGGGTGCGGGACGGAGTCCCGCTCTCGCCTCAAAAAAACGTGCTGAGGGGATCGACATCAATTTTTGTAAAAACGTGAGCTGACGAAGCGGGGACGAGCGGAGCGATCGCGTGGAGGACTTGGGAGCTATGGGTTTTGATGAGGAATTGAAAGCGGAAGAGGTCTTTGATTTTGGCGTGGCCTGATGGGAGGACGGGGAGGACGTGGGCGCCTTTGAGCGAGAGAGATGAGATGGAGGCGTGGGTTTGTTCGGCGGTTTGTTGAACGAGATCGATGTCGGGGCCGGAGAAGATGATTTTGATGAGGCGGCAAAACGGGGGATAGGAAAAAAGCTTTCTCTCTTCGATTTCGGCCTCGTAGAAGGAAAGATAGTCTTGAGCTGCGGCGAAGGCGAGGATGGGGTGGTCGGGGATAAAACTTTGGATGATGACCTCGCCGGGAAGATCGGCCCTGCCGGCTCTGCCGGCGACTTGTGTGATGAGCTGAAAAACCTTTTCTCCAGAACGGAAATCGGGGATGTGAAGAGCTGAGTCGGCGTTGAGAACGCCGACGAGAGTAGCTGCTGGAAAGTGAAACCCCTTGGCGATCATCTGCGTGCCGATGAGCACGTCCGCTTTGTGGGAGCGAAATTGCATAAAAAGCTCTTCATGGCTGTTTTTTTGCTTGGTTGTGTCTCTGTCCATGCGCAGAGTCCGAATGGTAGGGAAAAGAGCGTGCAGAGCCCTTTCTACATGCTCCGTTCCAAAGCCTTTGAACTCGAGAGATTCCGTCGATTGGCAAGAGGGGCAAGAGCGAGGAGGGGACATGTGAAAAAGACACAAATGACAAGAGAGCAGCTGCGAAGAGAGGTGGAACGTGAGGGCGAGATCGCAGTGGGGGCATTTTAAGACGTGGCGGCACTGGGCGCAGAGCTGCTGGCGCCTGTAGCCTCGCCGGTTGAGGAAAAGGAGGGTTTGCTCGCCTGCTTCTAACCGAGCGCGCATCGCCTCGATGAGCTCTTCGGAAAAATGGGTAAAACCGCCGGCTTTGTCGTAGGCCGTTTTCATGTCGATGATTTGCACCTTGGGCATGGGAGCAGAAGTCGCCCTTGAAGTGAGCGAGTTTAAAATATATTTCCCTTTTTGGGCATTTGCGTACGATTCGAGAGAAGGTGTCGCGCTGCCCAGGAGAACGACGGCTTTTTCAACGTGAGCCCGCATGACAGCGACGTCTCGGCCGTGATAACAAGGCGATTCATCGCTTTGTTTATATGAGCTGTCGTGCTCTTCGTCGACAATGATGAGTCCCACATTTTGCGCCGGCGCAAAAATCGCCGATCTCGCGCCCACTACGATCTGCGCTTCACTCCGGAGTAAAAGATCCCAAGCGGCGCTCCTTTCTCCTAAACTTCTGCGGTGATGTAGGATCGCAATTTTTTGTTGGAACCGAGCCTTTAATCGTTCGATCGTTTGGGAGGTAAGGGCGATTTCAGGCACCAGGAGAATAGCGCTTCGATCCTGGTCCAAGGCGGCTTGGATCGCTTGCATATACACTTCCGTTTTACCGCTGCCAGTTACGCCATGGATCAAATGCGCTGCAAACGCTTTTTTCTCAAGAGAAGAAAGGATGCTGGATAAACAAGCTTTTTGTTCTTCTTTCAATACTTTGGGCTGAGTGGAGAAAAAATCTTCTTCTGATAGATCGGCCATAGGCGCTGCGATGAGAGAAATGATCTTTTTCTTGACCAACGTGTTGACTGGGCTTTTAGAAACACCCAACCTTGCAAGCAGTTCAGAAAGAGCGACAGGAGCGCCCGCGGCCGCAAGCGCATGGATCACTTCTAGCTGCTGGGAATTTTTCCCTACTTGCAAGCAAGCCTCTTCTAACGGCACCGCAAGAGAAACCGTTTGATGGAGCTTGGCTTGGATCTCTTTGCGAATATTAGGCGGAGTAAAACATTTGACGACTTTTTGCATCGGACATGCGTAATACTGAGACATCCATTCCGCAAGCTGCCAAAGAGCGGGAGAAAGAGTCGCGTGGGGCAGTAAAAGCCTCGAAATAGAGCGGACATTAGGGAATTTTGATGTTTTTTTAATCCCGGAGATCGTCCCTTGTTTGAGCGTCTTTTTCAAAGGCACTTCGACCCTTGCGCCGATTTTCACTTGCGATTGCAACGACTCTGGCACAGCGTAGTCGAGAGGTTTGGCGAGACTTTGATCGAGGAGAACTTCTACGAACAAAGCGTTTGACATAAAGCTTTCCACAGCGAGCGTTTGAGGAGGGGATCTTTAAGATATAAAGAGAGATCGGGAAGAAGGAACACAGGGATCGATCCCAAATGCCTAGTTCCTTGCGAGGGCGTTTCTTTGTAGTGTTGCATGAGCCCTCCAAGCTGCCAGAGAGTGTAGTCGCAAGCGATGGTCAATTTGAGATGAGGAACTGCCAAAAAAGCTTCCCATTGTTTTTCTTTTTCGATTGGTTCGGCGGCGACAATTTGCGCAGGGCCGAGGAGAATATTGACTGCTTTAGCAATCTCTTCCAAAAGAGCTTTTTGGGCGGGAGGCTCGTGGTAGGATAAAATCGAAATTTCCGCCGCCGCATTTTTTGTTTTCCATCGGGACGCGATTTTTTTGGCCGTCTCATCATCGGGAAGCGTATCAAAAAGGGGAGCCGAAGGATTGATCTTCGCCCAAATTTTTCGAAGATCGGCAAAAGAATCCTCTAAAATCGGCAGCGGAGCGAAGCTAGGCTGCAAAGGTGCTTCTAGCTCGATTTTAGGAGCCGGCATCTTAATTGGGGCCGGAGGGGCAGCTGGCGGCTGGATGTCTACAGAAGGCGGCGGCGCATAGACCGGTTTTGGAGCTGGCGGCTCTTCTTTCAAAACAGGCTTGGCTACAGGCTTTTCTTCTACCGGTTTAGGCTTGGCTGCTTGAGAGGCCCAGAGGCGGAATGCATCGCAATCTTCTTTTGAAGCTAAGATCGGGAGACGTTTTTCTTCGTCGAGAAGTTCCAAAACCCCTTGGATTAATTTTCCGACTTCGGATTGGATAGAGAGCATGCATCTTCCCAGTCAACAGATTCAATGAGTTCTTCATTTCTTGAATAAAAATCAAGAAAGCCGCGCCTTGCATAGCCGTTATAGAGCGTTTCCCTAAGACTGCAGGTTCCCTGAGGAAACAGATGAGCTAATACGGCTTCTACGGCTTGATGGCCTAAGTATTGATTGAGAGGCTCTTTTTGTTCAATGAGCAAGAAGAGAAGATTTTCATCTTGACGAAACTCTTGAAAAAAAGGAAATAAACAGACGAACAATTCTTTTAAATAAGTTTGCGTTGTTTGAATGAGCTCATTCCATGCGGCAAAAATCCCTTTGGAAGCTTCTAGGGGAATATTTTCTCTCTGCAAACTTTGGGGCTTGCTGGAAAAAAAATGGGCGTCCTTCAGATTAGATCTGCGGCATAAAGAGATGCTAGATCTGAGCCTGAGCGCACGATCTTTGACAGACTGCACCTGTTGCAGGATTTTTTCGTCTTCTCCGGCGGAAGAGTGTTCCAGTAAGATGTTGATGTAGAAACAAAGTTTATCTAAAACGCCCCCTTTTTGAGTGAGTGGATGTTCCAGAGAAAAGAGAAGAAGCTTTTCCAGTTGGGAAGAGATCCCTTCCACGCTCTCTTCTTGTCCCTCGATCTCGCCAAGCCAGCGGAGAGCCAAAAGAAGCTCTTGCACGAGAAATTGCAAACTCAAAGAAGCGGCGGCTTGAGGCGGAAGCGGAGCTGGAAAGAGAGGCCAAGGGTTAAGACTGCGCATAAAGATCCAAATAAGACAGCCAGAGTAACATATATTTTCTTTGATGGGAAGCTGAAATGATGAAATTTCTGGATTGGGTTTTTACTTTGAGATGAAGCGGAAAGTAAAAAGCGCCCTAGAAACTAGTTTCGGGCGCTTTTTTGGTGTGGGTTATGGAGCGGTGATCTCGTCTTTGTTACGTTTTTTGCGTTTGCTCTGCGTTTTCCATTCGGAGTCATCAGATTTTGGAGGCTGCGTTGGTTTGGTTTCGGTTTCTTTAAGATCGTTGTGAGGGGAAATCTTTTCTTTATCCTTCTTACGTTGTCTATTGGCGGAAGGCGTGCTTTTTAGGTCTCTTATTGATTGGTATTTGAGCCCTGGCTGTTCGTTTTTCTCTCCTTCGGAGGAGTTTACTGCGCCTATATTTACTTGGGAGACTGGCGCAGCTTCGAGAACGCCTTTTACTTCCTCATTAAGTTTTCTATTGGTGGTGGGGAGAATTCTTAGGTATGAGCTTCCTTTTTGAGTCTTGGACGGTTCCTTTTTCTCTCCTTCGGAGGAGTTTACTGCGCCTATATTTACTTGGGAGACTGGCTCAGCTGCGGGAACGCCATTTACTTCCTCTTTCTCTTTTTTGGAGGGGTTTACTCCGTCTCCATTTACTTGGGAGTCTGACACATCTTCGGATGAACGAGACCAGAGTTTGCCAGCTGTCCAAGTAAAGGCTTTTTTAAAGAGTCCAGCAGTAGCTCGAACCGTTCCAGTTACTCCTTCAGTCTTGAGGAAGGTAGCCCCTTCAGTTGCTTTTTCGCGTAGACCTAGTTTCCCCGTAGCCTCCAGTCCTCCGATAATTACCATGGCTTTTGCGGCGATTCCAGTGACTACCGGATGAGCAGATGCCGACTCGTAGGCAGCAGTAAGAATAGGAGACACAACAGCTTCGGCTCCTACCGCATAAAGAGCTCCTGTAGCAGTTGCTCCGAGTCCTGCAAGTGCGGCCGAAGCTTTCCCAACGAGCTTAATCGCGGTTGGGAGCGTATGTTTTACATTTCTTGCTGAAGGAGCTTTGATGTTCGAGTGGCGTATCAAAGTCAAGAACGTGGCGAGTGTAGCGGCAGCTGTAATGACGACTAGATCATGGGCCGTAGCGTCGTCTGTGATTCCAAGAGTTGGAAGTTCTTGTTTTGCCTCAGAATTTGTGCCGTATTCAAAGTATTCTCTCGGCGAGCTTGTTCCGTCTGCTAAGCGTCGTGCTACCCAGCCTACGGAATGAACTAGGACAGTAGTACCCACCCCTATCTTCACCACTTCTTTAATGTGTTTGCCTATATAGCGGCTATATTCCCATCCAAGATCCCAGACATCTCGACCAGCATTCCAGATGCTGCCAGCAGACGCTCCCCAGGATTCGCCTCCGTTATTAATCGGCGACGGCGCTTTCTTTTTAGCTTCTGCGTCCGAGAGGAAAGAGAAGAGGGCAATCCATTCTTTTTCCTTTATAGCCCGATCAGCAATTATTTTTTGAAAATGCTCTAAGGCCTCAAGAATCGATTGGTCTTCTGGAGCTTGGATATACTCAGCTTCTTTAAGCATTTGACGATAAAGCGTCACGGCCTCGTTAAATTTCTCAGCGCATTCTGCAAGAGTACCCTCGCCCAAGGTGCCTTCTGAGAGCGTTTCCCTGTGATTTTTTTCTTCTTTTTTTAACAACTCAACACAATCCTCAAAAATCTTTTTTTCACCTTTGGTTCTGAGTATATTGCGCATAAGATCATCATCTTCGGGGTTTTCTTTAAGAAGTTTTGTCTTATCTTTGATTTCAAAATCGAAATTTTTTAATTCTTTTTCAAAAATATTAGAATAATTTGTTTTTTTAGATCCTAATAAAAAATGTTCGGGTCTTAGATCCTTCTCTTTAAAAAAAACAAATATATTGATTAATCGGTCTAGTGAACGGTCATCTAGTTCGTGTAGTTTTTTTTCTAATTCTCTGCTGAGACGGGTGGATGGATTTATTTTATGAGTTCTTCTATTTTTTTCCTGTTTAAGCACATCTACTGCGTCAGATCTGGAGTATAAGCTAGAGAAGGGATGTTTTTCTCTTAATTCAACTAAATTTTCGTATATTGATTCTCTTAATGTCATTAAGCGTTGAGCCGGAGTGTTTTCTCCCGGTTTAGCTGAAAAATCCTCAATAAATTCGTCATTAGTTTGCCCCAAAATGATCAACGGTTTTTTGTGCTGCCTTGATTGTGTTATGAGGAGGTCTTGGAACTTTTGTATTGTTGCTATTAGCTGTTTGTGCTGCCGTTTTAATAGTTTTCGTTGCTCTGGATCAGTAGCCGGAGTATTCCATTCTTGTGTTGTTCTGATGAGATATAGAAGTTCGTTCAATAGATTTTGAGTCTTTTGCCATTCATTGCAAATCCTGCTTGGATTGTCAATGTAGTATTGAGCCATCGTAATTTTTTCATCTATTTTATTCACTGACTTAGCAGAGCCCACTGGATAAGAGTGGGGATCCAATGCAGCGCTCTCTTCAGCGTCATTTCTTGGGTGACGAACATCCAACTTCTCTATAAACTGATGGTCTGATAAGGAGGAGTGAAGAGTAATGGCAACTCCTTTTTGCAGAGCAATGTTTTTAATTTGCTCTTTGAAACGCTCTAGTCTCTCTGCGAGTTTTTTAGTATCCTCATCTTGACAGCAATTAGGGTGTTTAGAAAGAAGAAAACGATATGTGTCGACTGCCTGATTAAAGTTTTGAGCTACGGTTATGATATCGTGTCTATCGTCTAATGTGTCGCTGTCAGTCAAGGTAGAGAGCTCTTGGCACTTCTTAAGCGATTCTTTGACTAATTCGCGCAGAGCTTTTGTCTTTGAGCTTTCAACTGTTTCGAGATTGATGTTAGGAGTTGTTCTTTTGCGTTGACTCACTGCTATTGTTTGTGTTAATCTAGAGAGATCTTGATTGTAGGAATGCTCATATTGTCGTTGTAGATCCTTGAAAGCATTCCTTGCCTCTTCAAGCTCACTTTGTCCTTGTCTTAGATTGTCTAAAGTATATTTTACTTGATCTTTTAATTTATCTGGCTTTTCAGAGCTGAAGAGAGGAAGAGGGAGATTCTGATCCGCAGTTTGTTCTTTAATGATCAGCCCTTTATTAAGCTGGAAGGCTGCGTTTGACAGATTTATTTTTAATTTTTTTGTTAACGATGTCAGTAGATTTGCTTCGAGTTTCTGTAGGTTTCTTTTATGGATGAGTATTGTTCTTTCGATTTCGAATAAGCTGTTGAGAGTAGTTTGCGCTTCTCGCCAATGGCGCTTCATTTCTAAAGGATTGCTAACGAACTCTTGAGCTCTGTTTAAAGTCCAGAGTTCTTTGTCAGAAAGCTCATTTTGGTCCTCTGCAGGTTCTATTGGGTCTGGAAGGGCAGTAGATGAGGAGGAGGACGAAGAAGATGATGATGAAGACGAGGAAGCAGCTGACGATGATGAGGAAGACGAAGAAGATGATGAAGCAGCTGACGATGATGAGGAGGAGGAAGAAGACGAGGAAGCAGCTGACGATGATGATGAAGTTTGCGGTGAAAGCGGCTCTACGTTTAAGGGCGCTTTCTGCTTTCCTTTATCTTTCGGGGAAGAATTGTGGGAAAAAATAGGCATTATCGAGCTTGGAAGCGACGTGATTGGGGGGTAATATACGTTTCGTGTTTCTTGTGGATCGTTTAGGTGGTCGGGATCATCGAATCTGAATGATGAGATATTATCCGAGTTACTTACATCGTTACTTACATCTTCGATTAAGACATTAGAATTTCCAGTACTTGTTAAGCTTTGCTGCATCTTTTGAAGATCTTTCTCAGAGAATGGGAATTTTGGTGGAAGGTCTGAACTTGAACTGGAACTTGAATACGGAACCACGGGAAATTGAAATGACATAATATTAACCTTGTTTATATTTTTTTTCGTTTATTATTTTACTGATTGTCGCGAATAAAATAAATGTGAATTAAAAAATACATCTTACTCATTTTTTTATTTGTCGTTTTTTTTATTTCTTCAAGTCCTGTATCATCCAAAAAATTCTATTCTAATTTTTCTATAAACACAAAACAAAAAAAGGGATTCTAAAGGGCGACAGCCCTTTAGTAGGATCTTAAGGACGAAGTCCTTAAAAAAACCATTTGACAGTTTTTAAAAAATTTCAGAGTCTGAGCCTAACTCCTGGGGCTGGTTTGAGGCGGTTTTTTGGGGGGAAGATAGAAGAGGGAAGAGCTATGTATCGATGGATGTTGGGTTTTATTTTTTGCGTTTCGGCGGTGTTTGGAGGGATTGAGGGGTTTTGGAAAAGCATTAATGAAACGACGCAGCAGCCTCAATGCATTGTCGCAGTGTATGAGTATGAGGGGATCCATTATGGACGGATTATCGCGACATTTGATGAACAGGGACAGATGAGCGAAGATATTTATCAGCCGAAAGAGAGAGCTCCTGGGGTGATTGGCAATCCTTATTACTGCGGACTTGATATTATTTGGGGGCTTCAAAGTACGGGTTCTAGCTACAAAGGAAAAATTTTAGATCCTCAGAAAGGAAATGTTTACAATGCGGAACTTTGGACAGACGGGGGAAATTTGGTTGTCCGGGGCAAGCTGCTTTTCTTTGGAAGGAATCAGACATGGTTTCCGGCGACGGACGCCGATTTTCCAAAAGGGTTTAAAAAACCTTCTTTAAATTCATTAATCCCGATCATTCCGATGGTCAATTAAATAGAGGTAGATCGTGAATTCTAAGCAAATCGCAGGCATCGTACTTTTCGTGATGGGCATTGGCATGCTGATTGGTTCCCATTATATCGCAGGCCGGGTGAGAGAGGGAAATCAAGAAATTGAGGCGGGACAGCAAAAAATCGACGCCACCAATAAATTCTTTTCTGTCACAGTCGTGACAAAACCAGTAGGCAAAGGACTTACTCACTCAGGCCAGCAGCAAGTGGACGCCGGAAGAGAGGAGTCGTCTTATTATCAACAAATAGCCGAAGGGCTGCAAATCGGTGGAATCGCCGCTTTGATCATCGGCATTGGAGCTTTTCTCTTTTGCCGGTTAAAAACACCTTCTTAATTTCCTAACAGAGCCGATACAAAAGCTTCAGGATGAAAAGGAGAAAGGTCTTCAAACCCTTCTCCCTCGCCGACCCACAAAATGGGAATGTGTAATTCTTTTTGGATGGCAATGACTATGCCGCCTTTGGCAGAGCCATCTAGTTTCGTCAGAATAATGCCTGTAATGGGAGTAAAACGATGGAATGTATGAGCTTGATCGAGAGCATTTTGGCCAATAGTCGCGTCGAGGACGAGGAGAGTCTCGTGGGGAGCCCCGGGAACTTGCTTCTGACAGACTCTTTGTATTTTGGCCAGTTCCTGCATGAGGTCTGTTTTGGTTTGCAGACGCCCTGCAGTATCGATGAGAACGATGTCGACGCCGCGGCTTTTGGCGGCCTCGAGAGCATCGAAAGCGACTGCGGATGGGTCGCTTTTCGGCTGGGCTTTGACGAGCTGGACGCCTATGCGCTGAGCCCAAGTTTCCAACTGTTCGATAGCCGCTGCTCGAAACGTGTCCCCGGCGGCGATCAGTACTTTTTTCCCTATGGAAGTGTAATAGGCGGCTAGTTTGGCTAAACTCGTCGTCTTGCCGCTGCCGTTGACGCCGACGACTAAAATGACGTGAGGTTTTGCCTCAGGTATTTTTGTGGTCGGCTTAGAAAGCTGCGATAAAAGCTCTTTTTCTACAAAGGCCAAAATCGCTTCGCTGGAAACGTCTTTTTCTTTGCGGGAAAAGTTTCTTACCTTGTCGACGAGCTCGGCAGACGTTTTGGCCCCGAGATCGGCCTCGTAAAAAAGCTTTTCGAGTTCATCAAATGCGTTTTCATCCGTCCCTTTGGAAAAAAGAGCTTTGATCTTGGAGCCCAAAAAGGACTTCATTTTGGTAAAAGGAGCTGTTAGCTTTCTAAAAAATCCAAACATGTGAAAATCAGTTGATCGAAAATCAAATAGTAGCAGATAAGCGAGTTTAGAGTATAGATCTGGTTGATGAATGAATTTACATGAGTATCAAGCAAAGCATATTTTTAAACGCTACGGCATCCCAGTGCCTGTTTTTGGCGTAGCCTCTACTGTAGAAGAGGCGATGAAGATTGCCCATGAGCTTCACTTAAAAGAAGCTGTGGTGAAAATCCAGGTGCACGCCGGCGGCAGGGGCAAAGCAGGCGGAGTGAAATTTGCCAAAACTCAGCCTGAAATAGCTGAAGTTGCCAAAAAACTCATCGGCATGAAAATGGTCAATGAGCAAACGGGTCCTGACGGGGTGATTGCCCATCAGGTCCTTATCTCCACGCCTCTTGAGATCGCCAAAGAATTTTATCTTTGCGCCGTCATGGACCGAAGCCGCGCCGTTCCGATGTTCATTGCCTCTCCTGAAGGGGGGATGGACATTGAAGAGATCGCCCATACCATGCCGGAAAAAATTTTAAAAATGCCGTTTGGATTTGACGGGCATTTAAAATCTTACCAGTTGCTTCGGTTAACGAAATTCATGGGATGGACAGGGGAACTCGCCAAAAAAGGAGCTTTGCTCGCGCAGCAAGTGGCCAAATGCTTTATAGAGACCGACGCTTCCATGCTCGAGATCAATCCTTTAGTGCAAACGCCCGAGGGGGACCTTTACGCCTTGGACGCTAAATTGTCGATCGACGACAATGCGCTCTTTCGCCAGCCCGAGATCGCCGCTTTTTATGACCCGAGCCAAGCGTCTCCTCAAGAAGCTTCCGCAAAACAATTTGATCTAGCCTATATTGCGATGCATGGAGAAATCGGCTGCATGGTGAATGGAGCGGGACTTGCCATGGCGACGATGGATATCATTCAGCTTCATGGAGCTTCTCCTGCGAACTTTTTGGACGTTGGCGGCAGCGCGTCGAAAGAAAAAGTGGCGGAAGGGTTTCGGATTATTTTGTCGGATCCCAAAGTCAAAGGTGTGCTGGTTAATATATTTGGCGGCATCATGAATTGCGCGACTTTAGCTGAAGGGGTAGTTTATGCTGCCAACGAGCTGAAGATGACGATCCCTATAGTAGTTCGCATGGAAGGGACGAATGTGGCGGAAGGAAAACGGATTTTTAAAGAGAGCCAGCTAAAAATTATCTCTGCGGATGATTTAGAGCAAGCGGCTCAATTAGCGGTTCAGGCGATAAGGAAATCAACAATATGACCATTTTAGTTTCAAAAAAAACCAAAGTGATTGTCCAGGGGATCTCTGGCAAAGCAGGAAAGTTCCATGCGGAGCAGTGCCAAGAATACGGCACAAAGCTCGTCGGCGGCGTAACTCCTGGCAAAGGTGGCCAGACGATCTTGGATGTGCCTGTCTTTGATACGGTTTGGGAAGCCAAAGAAAAAGTGCATCCTGATGCCACGCTTATTTTTGTTCCGGCCCCTTTTGCCGCGGATGCAATTTTGGAAGCCGAAGACGCTGGGATTCCGCTTATTGTCTGCATTACAGAGGGCGTTCCTGTGCGCGATATGCTTGAGGTCAAAAGGGTGATGAATGCATCGAAAACCTCTCGTCTGATCGGCCCGAACTGTCCTGGGATCATTTCTCCTGGAGAATGCAAAATCGGCATTATGCCTGGCTACATCCATCGAAAAGGATCTGTCGGCATTGTGTCTCGGTCTGGAACGTTGACCTATGAGGCGGTGTGGCAAACGACGCAGCTGGGGCTAGGGCAGTCGACTTGCGTGGGGATTGGAGGCGATCCGCTCAATGGCACGAATTTTATCGATCTGTTAAGCTTGTTTGAAAAAGATCCTGAAACAGAAGCGATTTTGCTCATTGGCGAGATCGGAGGCGACGCGGAAGAGGAAGCGGCCCATTGGATTTCTCGCCACTCTTCAAAACCAGTTGCAGCCTTTATTGCAGGGGCTACTGCTCCTCCGGGTAAAAGGATGGGGCATGCAGGCGCGATCATTTCAGGCGGCAAGGGAACAGCGGCTCAAAAGTTTGACGCGCTCAAAAAAGCGGGCGTGACCATCACGCAAAACCCCGCGGAGATGGGCCTTGCCATGCAACGAGCGATGGGCAAATGATCATTATACCAGGTCCGATTCCGATTGCGATCCACCCTTTTTTTGGCTGTTTGCCGCTTTAGTTGGCTGGCTGTATGGCCAGAGCCTAACGGGCATGCTCATTTGGATGGGGATCATTTTCTTTTCTGTCTTGATTCATGAGCTTGGCCACGCGCTGACGGCTGTTTTTTTTCGGCAGAAGGCAAAAATCCAGCTCGTGGCTTTTGGAGGCTTGACGAGTTATGACGGCGGGCCTGCTTTAACATTTTGGCGACAGTTCATTATTGTCCTCAATGGCCCTCTTTTCGGTTTCGGGCTTTGTCTTTTTTCCTTTCTCTTATTAAAAACGCCTCTCCCTCCGATGGGGATTGCTATTTGTAAGGCGTCTTTCACTGCGAACTTTTTTTGGAGCGCGGTGAATCTTTTGCCCGTTTTACCTCTCGATGGGGGGCAGCTTTTGCGCATTGCCCTAGAAGGTTTTTTCGGGGTGAAAGGTTTTCGGGCCTCTCTTCTCATCGGCGCTTTTTTGGCCGGCTCGATTGCTTGCGCGGCGTTTGTGTTTGGGTTTTTTATTGCGGGAGCCTTTTTTTTCCTTTTCGGCTTTCAAAGTTTCGATTCTTGGCGTAAAGCCCGCCGAGCCACAGGCAATGATCGGGGAGCAGAGAACAATGCTCTCATGCTGCGGGCCGAGCAGGCTTTGCAAGAAGGTCGCAAAGATGAGGCGAGAAAGCTTTTCGAAGAAGTCGTTTTGAAATCGGGCCAGGGCCTTCTCTCTGTCGTTGCGAATCAGTATTTAGCTTTTTTCGATGCGCAGATGGGAAAGAAAGAAGACGCTTATCAGCGGCTTTTGCCCATCAAAGATGAGCTGGCCGACGAGTCGGTTTGTCTTTTGCATCAGCTTGCGTTTGAGTATGCCAATGATGGTTTAGTTGCAGATCTTTCAGCTAAATGCTATCAGGTGCAGCCTTCTCAAGAGGTTGCTTTGCGCAATGCGCGCTCGTTTGCAAGGCTCGATCAACCGACGCCGGCCGGAGGCTGGCTGCAGACTGCCTGGCAGCATGGAGAGTTTAATCTCGAAAAGATCCTCGGAGAGGCGCCGTTTGCGCACGTGAAAAATGACCCTTCGTTTTTAGAATTCATAAACCCTTTACGCCAGTAGGTTGATGCATGGCTCTTTTGCAAGGTCCTCGTATTTTGATTTTGCTGATGTTGATTTCGTTTCCGGCGGTGTCTGCAGTTCTTTTCACTCCAGCTCTTCCCGAACTGGCCCGCTATTTTCATGTGTCTGACTCGATAGCTGGGGTCACGATGAGTATCTTTTTAGTCGGCTATTCTCTCGGCCAGCTTCCCTACGCGCCCTTAGCGAACCGCTATGGTCGGAAAAAAACGATCTATATTGGGCTTTCCCTCTCTCTCCTCGGCACGCTGCTTTGCTGGTTTTCTCCTTCCATCGGCTGGCTTATCGGAGGTCGGTTTTTACAATCTCTCGGCTCCGCTGTCGGCCTCCAAATCACGTTTACCATGATCGGAGACTGCCACGTAGGCTCTCAAGCGACAAAAGCGATCTCGTTTATTATGCTCGCATTTGCCATAGCTCCAGGTCTCGGCGTCGCTGTGGGCGGCTTTCTCACCGATTCTTTTGGTTGGAAGAGTTGTTTTGTCTTTCTGACAGCTTATACCTTTCTCCTCGCTCTTCTTTGTCTCTCTCTTCCAGAGACTGCTTCTCGCCTAGACAAAGAGGCTCTTCGCCTCTCCAAAATCGGCCGCGAGTATGCTCGGCAATTTTCCAATCCTTCTCTTGTTTTGCATGCCCTTTTCGTAGGTCTAGGCACCTCTTTGATTTATATTTTTGCGACCCAAGCTCCCCACATCGCCATCAGCCGTATCGGCCTTTCTCCCAGCGCTTACGGTCTTTTAAACCTCATTCCTCTTACAGGTCTCGCGTTTGGCCAGCTCATCGCTTCCCGCTTCGCAGGAATTGTTTCGGTGCGCCGCTGCATGCTGCTCGGCATTTCCTTCGTCACTCTAGGCATGCTTATGATGTTAATCCCTTTTTCCCTCGGAGCTGTCCTCTCTTCGGTCCTCTTTTCCTCCCAAGCCGTTATCATGATCGGCAATAGCTGGATGTTTTCCAACGCGTCCTCCGAAGGTCTTTCCTCTTCCTCCGATAAGGCTCACGGCGCCGCCGTCCTTCAGTTCATCAACATGAGCTTTGCCGCCTTCAGCACGTACCTCGTCTCATCTTGGCTCCCCCAAGCCGCCCTCTCGCTGCCGCTCATTTACCTCGCTATTGTTTTTTTTCTCATCACATTTTGGGTTATGCTTAAGTCTTATCACAATGTGTCTGCAAAATAGGTTTTTTTTGGGGCTCTGCCCTTGAGACTGTCTATATACCGAAGAAAGCTGAAGAATCGACTTACAGGCGGGAGATCGCTGCCAAAAATCGATTGTCATCAAGGGGGGTAGTATCGAGGCAATACAACCCCCCTTGATGACAATCGATTTTTGGCGCTTTGAACCCGCCTGTAAGCCGATTC
>JAJXYX010000060.1 GCA_021780355.1 bacterium
TTGCGTCGATAATCGGGGAAATCAGAAAATGCCCCTTTGACGGTCTCTGCAAATAAGTGGGCATCGAATTCTTTGCCAGCTTCTAAAATTTTGGCATCAATCGGCTTGCGTCTTGACATAGGATCCTTCTCAATTTGAGTAACTTACTATGCCATATTAGCACAGCTTCTATCAAAAAATTTTAGTTAAATCGCCCTGTAATAGGCAATTCTTTGATTGGTTGTATAGACATATTTCCTTCGATATTTTAAGTAGCTTCAAAAAAAATTAGAATTATAATCTGGATTTTATATTTTTGTATAGAAAAAAACGATCCAAGCGGACTCGTCTCCTTGACAGGTCAAAGGACGGAGTCCTTTAGTTGATAGTATTCATTTTTCGACGCTTCCGTAGGAAGAGATGAGATGGTCTGCTTCTTTATAGCGGGCTCGTTTGAGCTTTTCATAGGCTTGCAGACCTTTTGCGTTTTGCTTTTGTTCGAAGTAGAGAGTTCCTAAGCGAAAAAGGATGTCGTTATCTTGTGGTTTGAGCTGTAGAAGAATTTCTACTTCGCGGATCTCTTCTTGAGGCAATTGCAAGTCTCTATAACCAACTGCCAATTGTTCATGGACCCAGGGATCGTTAGGAGCGTAATGGCTGAGAATCTGAAATTCTTCGATGGCGAGCTCGGCTGCTTTTCGAAATTTCTCTTCAAACATCGGTTGTTTTTTTTGATAGTAGTGAACGCGCGGATGAACGGCGTGTTTCCTTTTTGGCTCTAAGTAGATTTGAGAGAGTGCAACATAGGTAGAGGCGAGAGAGGCGTGCGCTTCAAGATCGGTTGGCGTTGTTCGAATTTGTTCCAAATGCTCTTCAATAGCGGCGTGAAGAAGGCATTGTTTCATTTTAAAAACGTCTTCCCAATGGCAGTAGGCAGCCCAACGCGCAAAAAATGGAGCGCTTGATCGAAGCCATTTTGGGAAATTGTATACATGCCATTCAAAATCATGCAGGTAAGCGGAGAGTTTGATGAGAGCGCTTGCGACGGAGAGGTGGTGTTGGGGAGCGCCCGGCGGAAGACCGATGATTTGTTTGCAAGATGCAATGAAGCGATTGCGAATGAAGGTGATTTGCTCTGGTTTTTTGGCCTGAAAATAAAATAGGAGGACAAAATAAGAAAAGCAGGTAAGAAAAATAGCGCCGAGTCCTAAGGCTAAGAGATAAGATTGGCTAAACGAGGGGAGAAAAGAGAAAAATAGGGTCAATTCTGCCGTGAGTAAAAGGGCAAAGGAGAGGTTGAAAGCGACAAAACTCTTTGTGGTTCTCCTGAACTCTCGAATGATTTTTCGATAATATTGGGGGAGATTTTGCTGAAGATCAGCATGTTCGAAAACTTTTGAAATTTCATGTTCAAGTAGTGTAGGCATTTATAGGATAAATTATATCGTTCAGGCTATCATTTACCTGATTCTACTTTTTTGATCAAGCCTTTTAGGTACTCCGCTTCTTTGTGATAGAATGCTCTCGATGCAGGAAATACGCCTTCGCAGGCATCATGAAGCGTCCGTTGGATGTTTATCGAAATCTTATGCAGTTTGTCCCGTTCGGTTTCCCATCCAAAAAGAAGATAAATAGCGTTTTGTATTCTTTTACATAGGCTTACTCTGCGAGGATTATGATACGCTATTTCGTAGCCAAGTAAAACGCGCAAAACGATCTGATTGAACGCTTGGCTTGCATCCGGTAAATGATGAAATATGCAGCTTTCAGAAGCATTCAGGCAGGTTAACTTGATGGTGCATTTATTCAAATGAGGTTGATATGAGGTAGCAATAAAAGCATGCAATTGAGTGAGAAGCTGAATGGCTCTTATTCCAGGTGGTTTTTCTTTTGCTTCTTCGATTTCGATAACATTGCCTTCCGCGCGAGATAATTTAATAAATGTTCTATTCCAGCTATAGTAATCGTGATATAAGAGCGGTTCTCGAGGGAAAATGTGGCCAATGAACATGTTTTACGTCCCAAAAATAGAGGAGCGCACATTATAATTTTATAGTACATTTAAAAGCAAAATTTTTAAAACTGGTCGGAATTGATCATGAAATCAATCACGCGCTGACTGACGCCGGCATCTTGGAGGCGTCGCATTTGCGTTTGGCTTAAGTGGTAAGAGCTTTTAGTTGATTGCATGTATTGGATGATGTGATCGTCATTGATTCCACTTTGGCTGAGCTTAATGACGTCATTGAGAGTGAGCGGATCGCCTCGATCCATTCGATCCACGGTTCGCGGGCTGCTTCGCTGCATCACTTTACGGTCTTGAGTGTCTAGGGGTGTAGCTACTCGAGTTGGGGGAGCGAAAGAGGCTTGCTGCGCATATCCCGCGATGCACGATCCCAACAAACACAAATATACGAGTCTCATAGCCTCTCCTTTTCTTTTTCAATTACCGCTTTGGGATAAAAAAGTCTAGAACAGAATGCTGAAGAGAGGCGTTTAAAATTATTTGTCCGCTGTTGAAGGGTCTTCTCTAAATCGATAACCTACGCCGCGCACGGTTTCGATCCAATCGAAGGTGGGGCCTAGTTTTTTTCTGAGCGATGCGATATGGACGTCGATATTTCTATCCACGATGAACGCGTCGTCATTATTGATATCGTCGAGCAGTTGGTTGCGAGTGAGGACTTTGCCTCGATTAGAGACCATGCGCCGTAAAATGCCGAATTCCGATAAAGTTAATGGAATCACCTTGTCGCCTTTTCGTAGAATATAACGATCGATCTCTAAAATAAATTCTCCGAATTTAATCGTTTTGGAGACTTTTTCAGGTTCTTTGCCTCTTCGCAAGATCGCTTTGATGCGGGAAAATAATACTTTGGGAGAAAAAGGTTTGGCCACATAGTCGTCGGCTCCGAGTTCTAACCCTAGTACGACATCGAGCTCTTCTCCTTTTGCGGAGAGGATGACCACGGGGATATTTTTCAATTCGGGGTTGTTTTTCATTTTGCGGCAAACATCAAGGCCATTTTCTCCAGGAAGCATGACGTCTAAAATCACCAAATCGGGTTTTTCTCGTTCGATCGCTCGGTATCCATTGATTCCGTCTACTTCGACATGGAGCTTGTATCCTGTAATTTCTGCTTGTAGTTTAATCAGCGCTGCGATGTCTTCTTCATCTTCAATTAACAGGATCCGTTTTTTTTGACTCATTGATTTACCTCTCGAACTACACACATGGATGGAGTGAATGATTTCATGTTTTTATGTTTTTTACAATATTCTTTTACGAAAGAGTGGATTATCCTGTGGGAATTCTTAATTCTTGGCCGACTACAATGAGATCTTGGCGTAGCTGATTGCAGGCTTTGAGTTTTTCTACGCTCGTTTTGTGAGTTCTTGCGATCTTTTCTAAAGAATCTCCTGGAGAAACTTTGTAAGTTTTAAAGGACTCTGAAGAGGGGCTGAGCTGCTGGGCCAATGATTCGAGATTCGTTTTCAGTTTAGCTAAAGAAATCATGTCGTGTTCAATTTCTTGCAGACGATGTTTGAATTGCGTAAAAGCGATCGTCGTCTCGTTTGCGTGGGCCGTTAATTTTTCGAGATTTTTTTCTTCGGTTTTTTGGGATGTTTCACAGTTTAGAACTTTTTTTTCTAGATGTTGAATCTGATGGGTTAGCTGCTGAATTTTTTCTTGCGTCGTTTGCAAATCTTGGTTTTTGAGTGCAGTTAGAGTATTTTCATAATACCTAATGCGTCCATCCAGAATTTGCATCTCCGTTTGAAAGCAATTGATATCATGGCGCAAATCGTCGAGGTTGGTTTGCACTTCATGAAGCGTCAACTCTAATTGATGCTTCTCGTCGTGGGGGGAAGTTTTGAGAGGGGAGCATCCAACAAAAAGGCATGCAGCCAAAAGGGCTCCTCCCCAGCATTTTAGTCTCTTCATTAACGTTCAAATATCCTGAATTCAGCTCGTCGATTTTGTTTCCATTCGTCAGGGGTATGTCCAAAAGCGATGGGCTCTTCTTTTCCGCGCGAGACGGCATACACTCGATTGAGGTCGACTCCTGCTTTTACGAGAAGCGAACGGACATAATTGGCCCTTCTCGTGCCGAGCGCCATATTATAGCCTGCGGAAGCCCTTTCGTCTGTATGGCCTCTGATGACTAAATAGACGTTGGGATTTTTTTTTAAGTAAGCTGCGATTTGCGAGATCGCGGCAATGTCTTCCTTGTCTTTCAATACGTGCTCATCTGTTTCAAAATGGACCGTTTGGAAAAGAGAGCGAAGGTCTGCTGGAGGAGCATAAAAAAGATCTAAAGAGGGGATCCCTTTTTCTCCTGGATTGCCTTTCGGCTGAGGCAAAGCGGTGTCGGCAAATGTATTTTTTAAATCTGCATCTCGCAGAGGAATAAAATCATCGTCTTGGGCGCCAACGAATTCTTCATCGGAAGTGAGCATGCGCGATTCATAATTTTTCCCCCACAAGGTGTCTACGCTGCGCTGCATGTAGCGTCCAGCTGTTTTGACATCTTCCCATGCTTGACTGCTATTGTGGTTGCAGCCGGCGGCTAGAAGAAAGATAGAGCAAAAAATGGCGAAGCGATTCATTGGTTTAAACCCTCTTACTAATATGCCTTTAATCTATCTGAAAGGGGCATTTCTTGACGAGAATTTCATTCACTGAAATTCTTTGAGCCGTTCATGGAGATGGACAAAAGTTGGTTCCCACGAAGGAAATCGTTTTTGTCCAGGCCCTTTGCTTATGCGCACCGGAATTTGCTGAGCTAAATTTAATTGGTACAGCTCGCAGGAATCTTCGCTTTCTGTGTTGTACACAAGATGGAAACTGTTGGGCGCCCAGGAAGGATTTTCTTTGTGCTCAGGTCCTGTCGTCAGTTGAATTTCTTCTTCTTTTTCGATGTCGTACATCCAAATTTGACGCACGCCGTCGACTTTGGCGCTGTAGGCAATTTTCTTGCCGTCGGGAGACCAGCAGGGAGAGGTGTTTTCTCGGTTTTTCTTAGTGACTAAGCGGGGATTGAGTTTTTGTGTGTTTTTCAGGGCTGCAAGAGGCAGGATATAAATTCTTGGAGGGCCATCTTTATCAGAAACAAAAGCGACTTCCCGCGCGTTGGGGCTGAAGGTGGGAGACGCTTGCGTTGCCCTAGGAGCGGAAAAAAGTTGTCTTGCTTTGCCGACCATATTCCCCGACGTATCGAAATGTTGGACGAACAAATCGGGTCTTCCGGCGACATCGGAAATAAACGCCATGTGGGTTCCTTTTGACGACATAGCGGGTAAAAGTTGGTTGCCTCTCAGCTGAACCATCGGAACCGCGACGGGATGGCCAAATGAGGCTTTATAAATTTTCGATTGGCCTCCTTTATGCGAGACAAAGAAAAAATCGGCATCCGCTTGTTGTTTTGGAAGAAAAGAAGGGGAGAGGCAATAATTGTTTTCTTTCGTAACCTGGCGGGGATTGGCCCCATTGCTGTCGCATACCCATACTTCGGATAGCCATTCAGAGGCGTCGTTTTTGGTTCTTTTGGTATAAATGATTTTCAATGAAGAGATCCCTCGAATCTGGAAAAGATCTTTTTGGATCATGTCGGCAATATGATGAATGCAGTCTCGGTCTAAATTGAGATCATGCGTCAGCGCAAAGTCCGGGTATTTTTTTGACGCGCTTTTTCCCACTTGAAAAGCCGTCACGCTGAACCTGCCGTTTGCTGATTGGAGATGTAAAATATAGGGAATATTGTGTTTTTTCCAAAAAGTCAGATGAAAGTGTTTGCGGTGATCGTGGATGGGCAGCAGTTCGTCCCATTCGACTTTTTGAGGAGCGATTGAGCAGCCGCCGCAGGTGGCCAGATCAAATTCAAGGGAGCTTCTTAATTCATCGAGGTAGCGCCAATCATAGCCGGAGGCGTCCGTTTCAAGAGCGCTTATATACAGCAAGGGCAGCTCGGAGCGAGTCGGCAGGCTGACTTCTAACTCTTCAGAAGAGATCCAAAGGGGAAGCAAACAGACAAGAAGTCTAAAAAGTTTCTGCATTGCGGAAAGAAATGGTGAAGGTTAAGGTGTTTTCTCTGATCTGAAAATCATTAAAACATGGGAAGGTGAGTTCAAGCAATCGGTTTTTCAGAAATTCGCTGTTTTTCTCATTTTCAGAGGCAAGAACTTGGCTTTTGATCAAGCGTCCTGTTCGATCAATGCAAAGTTCGAGTTTGACTTTTCCGTATTCTGGTAGATCGAGGCTGTTTTCTAAATAGGCAATGAGAGATTGACTGTACGTTTGTTCAAAAGAAGAGGCTTCGTTTTTCGATTCGAGGGAAATTTTCTCCGGAATGGCAACGGACGAAGAAAGCTGCTTTTTTTCTAATGTTTCTAATTCTGTAAGGGCTGCCGCTACTTGTTTGAGAAGCTGCGTATTTTTTGGTTTTGTAGCAGCTGGCGCCGCAGGTTTGGCGGCGGTTTTTTTAATAGGAGGCTTTTGTTTTGGAGCTGGCGAGGAGGTTTTCTTGCTTGGCGCAGACACTTTTTTTTCTAAAGAAGTTGCATAAGTCCTGACGATAATGGGCTGGATTTTTTGAGCCGATCTCGTCCAAAGATGATTGAAGATGAGGCCGATAACAAGAGCTGCGTGAAGGCCCCAAACGACGGCGAAAATTTGCTGCTTGCGGCCGAGAAGAATAAAACGTCTATAGATTTTTTTGATCATCGCGCAGGACTCAGCACTACATCCATTTGGTCAAATCCGCAATGTTCCAACGTATTTTTCACAGTTTGATAGGAGCCGAACGACGCTCGATGATCCTGTATGACCTGAGGCACTTGATGGGGATGGGATTTTTTTTCTTGCTTGAGTTTTGCCTCCAATTCCTGTGTAGACAGGCGGCGGCCTTGAAACCAAATGGTATTGTCGGCTTTCACATGGATGCAAATAGAGCTTTGATTGAGCAGAGCATGCTCTTGCGCTGGGCCGCTATTGGCGAGCTCGACATGGTCGAGATGCAAAACGGGCGCAATGAGCATAAAGGTAATGAGGACGACAAAGACAACGTCGATGAGGGGAGTGAGATTGATAAGAGGCTCTTCCAAAGAAGATTCTTCGGCAGTTCGTTGTTGTCTTTTCATTTTCGATATTGCAGTTCGATGTTGGTGAGCAGCAAATCAGAAAAATGTTCCATATCGCGCCGATATTCTTTGCCGCGATTTTTTAAATAGTTGTATCCGATGAGAGCAGGGATTGCAACGACAAGTCCGACGACCGTAGTAGCTAGCGCCATGGAAAGGCCGGAGAGCATCGAGGCGCTGGCTTGTGCGTTTTGCAGATGAGAAAACGTAAGCAAAATGCCCCACACAGTTCCAAGCAACCCTAAAAAGGGTCCTAATGTGACGATCGTCGACAAAATAAAGAGGTTTTTTTCTAATAATTTGTGCTGCATAGCGATCGTCGAGTAGGTATTAGAGGCGATTAGATCCAAATCGGCCTGCGACAAAAACGCCTCTTTGGCTAGATAGTGGTTTCTATCCATGATTTGGAGCGTATTTTTCTTGAGCGCCTTGTAAATTTCGAAATAGGGATGGGGCAGCTCGGCAATGGGGCCTTTTTTAGGAGAAAATTGCAAATGCAAGAGATCGATCGATTCATCAAATTGACTTGCAAAGTGGTTCGATGAGCGCTTCACTTGAGAGGCGATCCAGATTTTGTAGGCCAAAAGGGCCCATGAAATGCCAGACAAAATAAACAGGCTCCAAAAAATCCCTTTTCCAAACCAATCCGATTGTAGGTAAGCGGAGATGAAGGGATTGCCGGCAGCAAAAAGGATCATAGTGCCTCTTGAGTAAGAATTCAAAGAAGGAGATAATCTAACCACTTCTAAATGTCAAGGACTGCCTTTATGTTCATCGATTCCCACGCTCATTTAAGCGAGCCACCTCTTTTGCCCCATATTGGAGAAATTATGCGAAGAGCGAAAGCTGCGCAGATTTCCCGCATTGTGAATATTTGCACCCATCCTCAGGCGCTTATTGATGGGCTTTTGCTATCCGAATCGTATCCCGAAATAGTGAACGTCGGCTGCATTCCTCCTCACGATGTAGAAACGCAAGGCGAGGGTGATTTCTCTTTTTTTGCCGACGCGGCGAGATCCGGTAAGTTGGTAGCAATCGGAGAGACGGGGCTCGATTATCATTACGAGCATTTGCCTCGAGAGCTTCAGCATGCAGTCCTTAGGCAATATTTGGCTCTAGCTTTAGAGTGCAATCTCCCTGTCGTTTTTCATTGCCGCGAAGCTTTTGCCGATTTGTTTGCTTTGACGGATGAGCATTATTTGAATAAGCCGGCCGTGCTGCATTGTTTTACAGGAACGCCTGAGGAGGCTTTAGGCGTTTTCCAGCGCGGGTGGTACTTGTCTTTTAGCGGCATTGCGACGTTTAAAAAAAGTGAAGCCCTGCGAGAGATTGCAAAATCAGCGCCCCTTTCCCAAATTTTAATCGAAACGGACTCCCCCTATCTTGCACCCCAAACGCAGAGAGGCAAGCAAAATGAGCCAGCTTTTCTCATTGAAACGGCCGCATGCTTAGCTGACGCAAAAGGGATGCCGCTGCAAGAGATCGCTGAGATCACAGCGGCAAATGCTCGGCGGCTATTTCGCTTTGACTGAAAAGCTAACGAATAAATCGTTAGGTTTTATTTGTTGGCGTGATATTTTTAATTTTATTTTTAAAACAGAAATAAAGTGTAAAAATGTCAAATCAACATGTTATGAATCGTCTGCAGGCTCTATTAGATTTTTTTTCAGCCCTTGATTCTGGAGGAAAGACGCTTTCTTCGTCGATGAAAGGACTTGAAAGAGAGCTCTTTATTCAATATGCCTTGAGTCATATCATTGCCCCTCCCTTTCGGATCGGCAGCGGTGATATTACAGATCTTTCAGGGCAAAGATCTGGCCAGTTAGATATTGTCATTGAATATGGCAATTCCATTAGCTTTCCTTTGCTATGCGCTGTGCATACGCCTCGTCTTTATCTAGCAGAGGGAGTGTGCGCAGTCATTGAAGTGAAATCCGATTTGAGCGGCAAATGGGGAGAGGTTCTCTCTTCTTCTAGTCGACTAAAGACGCTTAGAAGAAGTTATTCTGATTGGATCAGCTATGGAAAAATGGCCCACCAGATTCCCTATTTTGCCGTGGGATATAGAGGCTGGAAAACGATGGACACTTTGCAGAGAAAATTTCAGCAGTCCGATCTAGACGGTCTTTTGGTGCTCGACTCGGGACTTTTTTGCGGGAAAAAATACCAGGAAAAAGGTCCAGCTTCGCTCTATGCCTTTTTTATGGCTCTGCAGGAGCTGACAGGGGGGCTCATCAGCGCGCTATCCGATTATAAGGCCTATGCTCTGCGCGCTCATTCGTCTAAAAATCATCTTTCAATAACCTGATTTTTAGGTGTTTATGGGTTTTTATAACAAAATGTTCCTTAATATGCCAAATTGAGACTCAAAATGGCAACTCTATGGAAAATTTGCATTTTAAAAGGAAGATTATCCAGAGCGCGCTCCGCTTTTTTTATATCGCGGCAAGAGGAGGTATGAAAAAAAAGGAATTTTGTGTTTGCCTTGCGAAGAATTTCTTTTAACTATTCATCCCGATCGACCCATATACTGTTCACGAACGGTATACTCAACGTGATTCTTCTCATACTGTTTGACAAATAGCTCTGCACAAGATAAAAAAATACTTTGCACATTTTTGGGGTAGTTCATGGGATCGCATGCGGTTGTTTCCTCCGCATTTATTTGGCGCAGAGTTCATTCGCTCATGGGATTTTGGCTTATCATTTATTTATTTGAGCATCTTCTTGTCAACTCGCAAGCGGCTCTTTGGATCGGCGATGACGGCTCCGGATTCGTCCGCATGGTGAACTCTTTAGAATCTCTCCCTTATCTGCAAGTTATCGAAACGGTTTTAATTGGTCTTCCTTTAGCGATTCATATGGTTTGGGGAGTCAGTAGAATTTTTCAAGCGAAAACCAACAGTCGAACGACGGATGGCGCCTCTCCCTCCCTTGGCTCTTATAGTCGAAATCGTGCGTATACTTGGCAGCGACTCACTTCTTGGATCTTATTGATTGGCATTATCGCTCACGTTGTGCAAATGCGTTTTTTAGAAAGACCTGAGGAAGTGCATGTCGAGGGGAAAAAGAAATGGGAAGTAAAGATTCAATTCGATAGTGGTTTAACTACATTAGCGCCGCGCCTCGGCGTTGAGATGCCAGATGTTCAAAGCGGAGCTTCGCAGACGATTGCCGTTTTAGCGCCGGACATGGGAACGGCGACTTTGCTTGTGGTTCGAGAAGCTTTTAAAAGTCCTTGGCAGTCGATTTTCTATTCTATTTTTGTGTTAGCAGCAGCGTTTCATGCTTTTAATGGATTTTGGACATTTTTGATCACTTGGGGTTTTCTTTTGTCGTATCGCTCTCAAAAAGCGATGATCCCTTTTAGTGTGATGGGCATTGGGCTCCTTTCTTTTTTTGGACTTGCGGCCATTTGGGGCAGCTATTGGATCAATTTACGGCAATGAAGGAGATATGAAGACAACAGACGTAATTGTCGTAGGCGGAGGTTTAGCTGGCCTTTCAGCAACCATGAAGCTGTGCGAAAAGGGGTGCCGAGTCAAATTAGTTTCGGTCACTAAAGTAAGGCGTTCTCACTCTGTTTGCGCGCAGGGCGGGATCAATGTTTCTGTGAATTTAAAAGGAGAAGATGACTCTCCTCTGATCCATGCCTATGATACGATTAAAGGGGGAGATTTTTTAGCTAACCAGCCTCCTATTTTAGAGATGTGTTTGACGGCTCCTGCGATTTTACGCATGCTCGATCGGATGGGATGTCCTTTTAATCGCACGCTGGAAGGGACAATCGATTTTCGCAGATTTGGAGGCACTTTATATCATCGGACCGCATTTTGCGGCGCTTCGACAGGACAGCAACTCCTTTATTCCCTCGATGAGCAGGTGAGACGATATGAAGCTAAAGGCATGGTGGAAAAGTTTGAAAACCATGAATTTTTACGTTTGATTTTGGACTCGGAGCAAAGAGCTCGCGGGATCATTTTGCATGATTTATACAATTTAGATCTTCGTGTGATGAAAGCTGATGCTGTTGTGATTGCAACGGGGGGCTTGGGGCTCATTTATAAAAAATCGACCAACTCAACTTTTTGCACGGGAGCCGCGAATGGGCGTCTTTTCATGCAAGGAATGAAGTATGCTAATGGAGAATTCATTCAAATTCATCCAACGGCAGTCCCAGGGCTTGATAAAATGCGTTTGATCTCTGAATCGTCTCGCGGCGAAGGGGGCAGAGTTTGGGTTCCTGGCGATTCATCAAAGTCGATCCATTTTCCTGACGGCACGCTCAAGCCTTGCGGCAAAACAGGCGAGCCTTGGTATTTTTTAGAGGAGATGTACCCCGCTTTCGGCAATCTGGTTCCTCGAGATATCGGTTCCCGTGAAGTGATGAGGGTTTGCGAGCTGGGGCTCGGCATTGAAGGCAAGCAGCAGGTGTATCTGGATGTGACCCATTTGCCTCCAGAAAAACTTCATAAGTTAGAAGCTATTTTAGAAATTTATCAAAAATTCATGGGGACCGATCCGAGAAAAACGCCCATGAAAATTTATCCGGCCGTTCACTATACAATGGGAGGGGCTTGGGTTGATTGGCCCGCTGCCGATGATCCTGATCGTTGGACGCGCTATAGACAAATGACCAATTTAACAGGCTGCTTTAATGTAGGGGAATCGGACTACCAATATCATGGAGCAAATCGGCTTGGCGCAAATTCTTTGCTCTCTTGTATTTTTGGCGGGCTTGTGACCGGCGTTGAAGTTCCTCGCTATTTGTCGAATGTATCTTCCAGCTATACAGATGTCCCTGAGTCAGTTTTTCATCATGCTCTTCAGGAAGAAGAGGAAGCGCAAAGGGAGCTTTTGCAGCGCAACGGGAGGGAAAATGTGCATCAGCTTCATGATGAAATGGCAGAGTGGATGGTCAATTATGTCAGTGTGAAAAGGGATAATCCAGATCTTCAGCGTACAATTGAAAAATTAAAAGAGATTCGAGAGCGAGCAAAACAGATTTCTCTCGACGATCGTGGAAAAAAACTCAATCAAACGTATGTTTTTGCAAGACAGTTTGCTCCTATGCTCGAGCTGGCCCTCGTCATTGCAAAGGGAGCCTTGCTTCGCAATGAGTTTAGAGGAGCTCATTACAAACCAGAATTTCCTGAACGAAATGATGAGGAGTGGCTCAAAACAACCATTGCAACCTATGATCCAACATCTGATGAGCCTCGCATTTCTTACGAACCTGTTGACATTCGCCACTTAGACCCGATAAAGAGGGATTATACGCAGGCGAAAAAAGTAAAGCCTAGTTTGAAAAATATTCCATCCAACATTCAGCTGCCTTTATGAAAAAAACGTTCATCTTAAAAATTTTTCGGGGAGAACCGGGCCATCAATACTGGGAAGAGTTTGAGCTAGAGGTTTATCCCGGCATCAATGTGATTTCCGCTTTGATGGAGATTCAAAAAAATCCCGTGAATCGAGAAGGAAAAAAAACGACTCCCGTCGCATGGGAGCAAGGGTGTTTGGAAGAGGTGTGCGGCTCTTGCTCTATGCTCGTCAACGGCCGTCCTCGTCAATCATGCACTGCTCTTATAGAGCCTTATCTCGAAGAATCTTCCGTGGTCACTTTAGCCCCTTTTACTAAATTTCCTCTCATTCGAGACCTCGTCGTCGACCGCACCTCTATGTTTGAATCGCTGAAAAAAGTCCGCGCTTGGGTTTCTGTCGATGGAAGCTGGGATACGGGAGCTAATGGACCTAAAGTCAGCCCAGAAGTGCAAGAAGCTCTTTATACCTTATCTACCTGCATGACTTGCGGCTGCTGCTCCGAAAGCTGCCCTCAAGTTAATGAACGCTCCTCCTTTATGGGGCCGTCTGCGATCTCGCAGGCGCGCCTTTTTAATGATCACCCAGCCGGCGCTTTTGAAAAATCTAAAAGAGTTCGGGCTCTTCTTGAAGAAGACGGCATCGCAGGCTGCGGCAATGCACAAAATTGTACGCGCTCATGTCCGAAGAATATTCCTCTTACAGAATCCATCGCTGTCATCGGCAGACAGGCTACAAAGCAGGTATTGAAAGACTTTTTTAGTGTGCCTGATGCAGATGGTTCGCACTCGTAGCTGTTCTTTTGGGCGCTGCCCCAAGCCCCGCCAAAGGACATGTCCTTTGGAATCCTTTATTTTTTATGGCGTTAAATTCTGGTTAAGAGGAGAATAGGTTCTTCTCTGCCGTTCGGGACACTGTGGTTGCTAGATTGCCCTTCAACAACATTCGTCTTTAAGGGGTTTTGACGCCAAGCTACGGCCCTCGAGCCCTCCTTGGGAAAAGACCCCACGTGCACAACACGGTTGACTGAGCGTGTAACGACAACCCCTTTCGGCGGAGATTTTTTATTTTCGGTAGAGGTTCCCTTCTATGTCAATGAAGACACCTTTATGAACCCTTTTGTCAAACTCGTCGACTAGCTCTGTTTCTCCATGATCTGCTTCTTTAAAGACAATGATCCCTTCGCTTTTGAGAAGAGAGAGGGGGATTTTGTCTCCAGACAAGGTGACCATGCGTCCTTTAATGGAAAAACTAAGGTCTTGATGGACTCTTACGTCTAGATTGTTAAAATTGAAAATTGTTCCATTTTCGTCTATGTAAAGGTTTGCTTTTTCAGCTTCGAAAAAACGTTGGATCCTTGCCAAGATCGCTTGAACGATTTCTTCAGTTTGTTTGGCTAGGTTTTCTGCAGGTGTGAGATCCCAGTGGTCCCCTTCAAGACGCACAAGATGGATGACCCCAATATTTCGAACGGTTTGATCTGGATAAGTCAAGCTGAGAAGAACCGGTTTTTTCGAGCCCATGAAAGGATGCGGCGCGCTGACGGTATAGCCTTTTGAGGCGCAGACTTGATTGGCTTTCTCAAGCGCTTGGCTTAATCGATCGGCAAAATTGATGCCAGAGGACATAGTGATCTCCGTTAGTTAAGTGCTACGCACTTGTTTTGCCCGCAGCCATTGCCGATCGGGGTGATGGAAGAAGACGACTGTAACAACTGCCATTGCCGTGACAGCTCCGAGCAGGAGAAAAGCTGCTTGGTAGTTGCCTGTAATGTCGATGAGCCATCCGGTTAAAATAGGAGCAAAGACCCCTGCTAAAGAAAGGCAGCTTGAAGTAATGCCCTGAGCTGATCCTGCCCTCTCTTTGGCCACATCAATATTGATGCTAAAGAAAGCGGGCTGGGGCATCAAACCGAAGCCAAGCCCAAGACTTAAAAAGAGAATGGATAAACCTAGTGTATGGGTAAAGCCAAGCAAAACAAAAAAGACTGTGGCTAGAAGTTGGCTGCTCCAAATGAGATGCGAGCGGGCAATTCTGCTTTTCCCCGTTTTCACATAGAGATAATCGGAAAGAACTCCGCCTGCTTTTAAAAAAATCGCTCCGACCAGCCATGGAATGGTCAAATACCATCCGACGCTTTTTAGATTGAGTCCATGCTGCGTAAGAAAATAACCTGGAAGCCAAAGAGTAGAGAAAAAGAGCATGTATCCAAACGCAAAATAGGCGATGTTATTGGCAACGAGCGTAGGGTGGGTAAGAATAAAACGCCAATCGACTACATGTTGCTTTTGTTCCGATCGCAAGGTCGAGGGAGTCGCAATGAGTTTTCGCTCCGCTTCATTTACATGAGGAGAATCGTTAGGGGAATCAGTAAAACAAAAATACCATACTACAGCCCACAAAATGCCAGTGACGCTGATGATGAAAAACATGGCGCGCCAGCCAAAGTCCGCTACGAGATAAGATGTGATAGGAGCTCCGACTACGGAAGAGAGGGGAATCGCCACTAATCCAAGGGACAGGGCTCTAGCTCGCTCTCGAGGAGAGAGCCAATTGCTGATTGATCGAGTCATAGAAGGGAAATGGGGGCCTTCGGAAACGCCTAGCAAAAAGCGTAGAAGCATAAATCCCCAGAATCCTCCCGCAAATCCTAAACAGCCTACGCAAAGAGACCATGCAATAGCGGCAGCGGGCCACATAAAACGGACTCCCCATTTGTCGACAAGCCAACCTCCCACAGCGGTAAGGATCATGTAGCCAGCAGAAAAAGAGGCCAAAATCATTCCGAATTGCGTATCAGTAAAATGGTATTCGGCTTTTAAGGGCTCGATCACAAAAGAGATAGCTGAGCGGTCAATGAAGTTCACGAGCGTAATAAAGAAAATTAGACTCGCGATAAACCAACGATAGTTGCCTTGAAATTTTTTGATGATAAAGCCATCCTTTCCACGCCATAAGTGGCGAGCTCAACATTTTATCAAATTGATCGTTTTTTGCTAGCCTTTCTTCCTTATAAAAAACACCAGGATTCCAAAGGACGGCAGTTCTTTGGTGGGATATTAAGGGCGAAGCCCTTAAAAAAATTACTCGATGGCATTTGCGGCGAGCCAGGCCGTTGTCCAGGCGTTTTGGAAATTAAATCCCCCTGTGACGCCGTCGATGTTGAGGATTTCTCCTGCGAAAAAGAGGCCGGGGACGAGTTTGCTTTGCATGGTTTTGCAATCAATCTCTTTAAGATCGACGCCGCCGGCGGTCACGAATTCCTGTTTATAGGTTGTTTTGCCTTCGAGCAGATAACGATCGGCGTGAAGTTTAGCCGCAAACTGAGAGAGCGATTTATGGGAGAGTTTTCCCATGGCGGCGGCGGGGTCGATCGAGAGCTGGGAGAGGAGCTTATTCCATAGGTTCCGCGGCAGCCTCGGGGGGAGCGCTTGGAGCGGGTGGGCTTGCTTTTGCTGCAGGAGTTGCTGGTAGATCTCTTCTTGCGAAGATGAGGCGAGCCAGCGGATGAGGATGGAGGCTTTATAGCCACAGGCGTGCAGTTCGCGGGCAGCCCAGGCAGAAAGCTTGAGGACGGCGGGGCCGCTGAATCCCCAGTGAGTGAGTAAGATGGGGCCTTTTTGGCGAAGAGACGTCCCTTCGAGCTCGATCATGGCGTCGGAAACGGCGATGCCGGCTAGATCGAGTAGAGGCGAAGAGGGGACGTTGAAGGTAAAAAGAGAGGGGACGGGATCGATGATCCGGTGCCCGAATTCGCGGGCCATTTGATGGCCCCAAGGAGAAGAGCCTGTGGCGAGAAGAAGTTTGTCAGCTAGGATCTCGCTACCCTTTAGCTCAATGATAAATCGTTCGTTTTTTTTCTGAATAGATTGGACGGCCTGCTGCTTTCTGATGTCGACTCCTGCTAGATTTGCGGCGTGGAGAAGGCAGTTGATGATGGTTTCCGAAGAATCGGTAATCGGAAACATTCTCCCATCGTCTTCTGTTTTCAAGACGACGCCGCGCTCTTCAAACCAGGCTACGGTATCTTTGGCTTGAAAAGTATGAAAGGGGCCGATGAGCTCTTTAGAGCCTCGAGGATAATGCTTGGCCAGTTGATTCGGATCAAAACAATGGTGCGTGACATTGCAACGGCCTCCTCCTGAAATACGCACTTTGGAGAGAAGTTGATTGGTTTTTTCGAGAAGAATCACTTGAGCTGAGGGGTGTTTTTCTTTGCAGCGGATGGCGGCGAACATCCCAGCCGCTCCTCCTCCGATGATGACGCAGATCATAGCGACCCCAGATCAAGCAGCTGGGTCGATTGGCGATGAGCAGGAAAGTGAAGCGTTTCAGGAGAGAGTTCTTCGATGTAAAACCGCTTTACAAGCTCGCTTTTGAGCTGGTCGATAAGGGATTGGGGAGAGGGGGCGACATCTTTTAGGCGGCAGAGAAAGTCTGTATGGGGGCGATCCAATCGATAGTCTGGACGTTTAGGAGGAAGAAGGAGGTAGCTCATATTTGTTTCTTTGTAGTCCCAAAGAAACGAAGTATGGTGGAGCCATTTGTCTTTGCGGATGTATTGCGCGTTGCCGCCGCATTTTTTGCAGCCGATTGTATAATCTTGCGCTTGCAGAGAAAATCCAGGGATGTTCCAGCTTGTATTATACAGTTCTGCGCTCCAACGGAGAAGCGGCTCGGGAAAAGGTTCTATAGAAATGGCTTCTCGGCGGAAAAGAAAAGAGATGAAAAGAGTTCCTTCATCGACAATCACAGTGCCTCCGCCGCTGAATCGTTTGATGACGGGGATTTGGTCTCGTTTCACCGATTCTAGATGAAGCAGTTTTTCGGGCTCTCCTGAAATGCCCATGACGATGGCTCGAGGCGAGCCTCGATTGATCAGGCAAATGTTGCGATGGTCCGTTCTTAAAAGAGCTTCTTCGAGCTGCAGCTGCTCAAAGATGGAAATGCTCTGCAGTTCAAGCCAGTGGAGCGTGGAGTGTTTTGGGTTCATCGCGGCCGCTTTTGCAAAGCGATGAGAAGAATCGAGATGTCGGCGGGCGAAATGCCTGAAATGCGCGAGGCGGCGCCCAGATTGTCAGGAGTAAATTTGGAAAATTTTTGTTTCGCTTCCGTGCGCAGACCTATGATCGACTCATAACAAGTTCCTTGAGGGATGCGAATCTGGTCGAGATGAGCGAGTTTAGAGATTTCTTTTGTTTGTCTTTCGATGTAGCCCGCAAACTTGAGATGCAGCTCAATCTGCAGGTTAAGATCGACCCCGAAATCAGAAAAGAGGTCGGGATAAGTTTCTAAAGCTTTTTGATAGGTCCACTCAGGCCTGCATAACAGCTGCGCTAGGGAAGTTCCCCTATCATCAATCGTTTTAAATACACGGGACAGTCTTTCGATCTCCCTATCGATCGTTTCTTGTTTGTATAAGGTTTTTTTGTACTGCGCTTCAGAGATCATCCCCAACTCGTAGGCCATGGGACGCAAACGGAGATCGGCGTTATCCTGTCTTAAAAGCAAGCGATGCTCCGCCCTGCTTGTAAACATTCGGTATGGCTCTGCAAGTTCAAAGCGGATCAGATCGTCGATCATGACGCCAATGTAGCCATCGCTTCGCTTGAGATGAAACGGGGGCTTCCCGAGCGCCTTGCAAGCGGCGTTGATGCCTGCGATCAATCCTTGTCCGGCCGCTTCTTCATATCCCGTGGTTCCATTGACCTGCCCCGCCAAAAACAGCCCCTCCACTTTTTTCGTCTCTAAAGAAAGGGTGATCTGATCGCTTTTGACATAATCGTATTCAATGGCATAAGCAGGCCTCATCACTTCGGCTTTTTCCAAACCGACAATACTATGAATCATCTCTAATTGGACATCGAAGGGTAGCGAAGAAGAGATTCCATTTACATAAATTTCCTGAGTGGTCAGCCCTTCCGGTTCTAAAAAGATCTGATGTCTCTCTTTATCGGCAAAGCGGACGACTTTATCTTCGATCGAAGGGCAATAGCGAGGCCCCACTCCTTGAATTGTCCCGCCATACAAGGGAGAGCGGTGTAAATTCCTTCGGATCGCTTCGTGAGTTTCAGGTGTGGTGTAGGTAATGTAGCAAGAAACTTGAGGCATCCTTTCTTCGGGCTCATCATAAGAAAAGACAACACCTTCATCGCCAGGCTGCTCTTCGCATCGGGAAAAATCGATGCTTCTACGATTGATCCGAGGCGGCGTGCCTGTTTTTAATCGTCCCAGCTCAAATCCCAAAGCCTCCAAGCTCGGAGAAAGCCCCGTTGCCGCCTTATCGCCTCCTCTTCCGCCAGAAAAATGAGTTTGGCCGATATGCAAAAGCCCTCTCATAAATGTTCCCGAAGAAAGGACAACGGTTTTTGCAAGATAAGCAATCCCTTCTTGCGTCGCAACGCCAGTAATCTTTTGCTCTTCGACGATCAGCGACTCGGCCGTTGCTTGCTTAATATCTAAATTTTGAGTTTTCTCAAGACGGAACTTCATATCCAAAGCATAAGCTGCTTTGTCTGCTTGAGAGCGGGGAGATCGGACCGCAGGGCCCTTTGAAGCATTGAGCATTCGGAACTGAATGCTGTTTCGATCGGCAACTTTTCCCATGAGCCCGCCGAGGGCATCAATCTCGCGTACGATATGGCCCTTCGCCGTCCCTCCAATTGAAGGATTGCAGCTCATCTTGCCAATGGTGTCGAGATTCATTGTAAGAAGAAGCGTTTTTGCGCCCATACGAGCAGCAGCATGCGCAGCCTCGCAGCCAGCATGGCCTGCCCCAATCACAAGAACGTCGTACACTTCTGGGTAGTTCCACATATTTTTTTTCGACGCTTGATTTAACCGACGAGCCGACCACACCCGAGAGTCATGGATTATTTTTTCTTATGACGGTCGCGGCGGCGGCGTTTTTTTCGTTTGTGTTTTGCGATTTTCGCTCTGCGTTTCTTTTTGACTGAAGCCATACTTTCCTTTATTCAATACACTACGTGACAGACTCCCTCCTTCAGGAGAAAGCATTTAGGGATTAAAACCCACGCTATTCTGTTCATAAGCGACAGCATACAGGATACAAAATGAGACGGTTTAAAACAAGATATGATTTACTCTTATAGAGTCTTAAAATTTTTCTTATCCATGTTTGCAAGCGCAGCCTTTTTCTTCGGGGCGCTGCCCCAAACCCCGCCAAAGAACTTCGTCCTTTGGAATCCTATTGTTTTTTGAATGATTTAAATAAATATTCATAAAAACAAATAGGTTTCCAAAGGACGAAGTCCTTTGGCGGGGTTTGGGGCAGCGCCCCAATTAAGCTTAAGGGCTGAAAGCGGCGAAGGCGTCTTTGTTGGATTTCATGGCGCCTAGAGGCTGCATGGGGGTGTAGTTGGCGAATTGGGCGAGTTCTTTGCGGAAGGCGAGGTTGATGTCTCCGACGGCGCCGTGCCTGTTTTTGGAGACGATGAGTTCGGCGAGACCGGGTTTGTCGGCTTTGTCGTAGTATTCCCGGCGGAATAGAAACATGACGACGTCGGCATCTTGCTCTAAGCTGCCGCTCTCTCGGAGGTCGCTCATCATGGGGCGGTGGCCTTGGCGCTCTTCGACTTTTCGGGAAAGTTGGGCGAGACAGAGGATCGGGACGTTGATTTCACGGGCTAGGTTTTTTAGCATGCGGGAGATTTCAGAAATTTCGATTTGGCGGCTTTCGGACGAACGGATGGTTCCTGAGCCTGAGAGGAGCTGGAGGTAGTCGATGACGATGAAGCCGATGTTGTAGGCCTCTTTCATTCTGCGCGCGCGGGCTCTGAGGTCGGTGATTTTTAGACCTGGTTGATCATCGATGATCATGGTGTGTTTTTGCATCGAGTGAACGGCGGCTACGATGCGCTGGTATTCTTGTCCGGAAAGAGAGCCCGTCGCGATTTTTCCTGACTCGACTTCGGCTTGAGAGCAGATCATCCGATGGAGCAGTTGCGTTGCGCTCATTTCTAAGGAAAACACGCCGACGGGGACGTTGTTTTTAAAACAGATGTTTTCAGCGATGTTGATCGCGAGCGCAGTTTTTCCCATGGAGGGACGCGCGCCCAAAATGATGAGGTTGGAAGGGAGAAGGCCGTTGAGCATTTTATCGAGATCGAGAAAGTGAGTTGGAATGCCCGTGATGCTGCTTTCATCGACCCCTTTTTCTTGGAATTGCTGCTGCCTTTCTTGGAGTTCTTTTAAATAAGGGATGCCCGATTCAGCTTTTACGCCGGAGATGAGTTCGCGAATGGTGACGGCGTGCGTTCTTTGAGCAGCCTGGGAGATGTTGAACAAAGTCGATTGCGCTTCGTCGAGTACGGTGCCTACATCTTGAGGATCTTCTAGGGCTGACTTTTCGATTTTTTGCGCAGCATCGATCATGCGCCTTAAAAGGGCTTTGTCTTTGACGAGGCTGACGTATTCCTCGATGAAAGCGGATGTTCCCGCGTATTGAGCTAGTGTTGTGAGATAGCTGACGCCGCCAATGGTATCGAGTTGATTTTTTCTTTTAAGATCTTCGGCGATGAGGTGAATATCGGCAGGCTTGTCTGCTTTATAAGCGGTTTTGAGAGCTGTGTGAACGATTTGGTGTTCTGTGTAGTAAAAATCGGTTGCATCAAGCCGATCTGCTGCAATATTCAGTGCATTGACGCTTGTGAGCATACAGCCGAGGACCATCATCTCGGATTCTTTGGAATTGGGAGGAATTCGGACTTTTTTATTTTCTGGTTCAGGCATGAATTTAGATTACAAAAAAAGAGGGAAGAGGGGAAGGAAAAAAAAACGGAAAGAGAGGGATTTGAACCCTCGGTACCCCTTAACGGAGTACGCGTCCTTAGCAGGGACGTGCCTTCAGCCGCTCAGCCATCTTTCCATAAAGAGCGAAAAATGAATATTTTATCAACCCGGACGCTTTACAGCAAGGATTATCTGAGAAGGGGTGGTGAGAAAAATTTATTAGTTAGTCTTGAATGGCTTCTAAAAATTTTTCGCGGCTACTGCTTAGATTGATCCCTAAAACGAGAGGCTGGTAGGGAATTTTAGGGTTTTCTCTCCAATCGGAGTCATTCATCGAGTAAAGCTGTACTGAATAGAGGTCTCTGTCCTCTTGATCAAAAGCTGCAATGATCTTATAAAGGGTGTCTATGCTTAAACGGTTGAGAATTGTTTCGTTATTTGTTATTAACCAAGCGTAGATTTCTTCAACGGATGCTCTCTTGGTGGGGATTCTCTGTCTTTTCGAACGTTCTCTTGAAATGTAGCGTTGCTTATTTTTTCTTCTGGAGAAGCAGGAATGATCTATTCAGTGGAAGCTCCTTCATTTGTTGGTCCTTGCGGAGAAGGTGGAATGATCTGGTTTTGTAAAATAATAGAAAACATTTTTTGTGGGGTGAGGTGCTCCCATTTATTAATTAAAAGATCTATTTCTTTTTTTGTTACTTCTGTGTTATAAGCTTCGCATATAGCAATAATTTCGTAGATAGTAGTTTCTTCGGTGCTTGGGTTTTTTGTTTTGATAGAACTGATGATTTCAGAAACGTCTCCTTTTTTTTGTTGTTTTCTGTAGGCGTTGACAATATCTTTTAAGGGGCTGTTTTCATTTAAACTTTTTTTAAACTCATCATCGATCTTGTTAAATAATTCTCTTTTTACTTCATCGGTATGGCGTGTTCGATGGAAAGGAGATGGAAGTTGAGTGGGGGGAGAGCCGTGATTTAGGAGCTTTTGGAGATGCGTGTTAAAAAATAAAGAAATTTTTTTAATAAGTAACCCTATTTCTAGTAGGAAGTCTTCTTTAAGAGGAAATTCTCCTGGAGAGAATAAGGTGGATGGTATCATAGATTTTTTGGTTCATCCGGGGAATCGGTACCTGCCCATAGAGGAATGAGCCTAGGGCCTATAAAAAATGATGAATTCTGATAGTGAATGGGTTACAAAATAAGTTAAGCTTCGTAGATCCAAAAAAAAAGT
>JAJXYX010000100.1 GCA_021780355.1 bacterium
TCGATTGCGGCAAAGTGGGCTAGTATGAGGCAATACAACCCACTTTGCCGCAATCGATTTTTGGCGCTTTGAACCCGCCTGTAAGCCGATTCTTCAGCTTTCTTCGGTATATATTCCTCTAAAGTAATAACCAACCAATGTTTAGCCGTTCAAGATAGCTTAACTTTTCTGGGAAATCAGATAATAATACGTTACAAAGGTCCTTCCCCGCCTTTTGCACTTCAGGATTTTCTCTATACAATGCTTTTTTAGCCACTTCTAGCGCCTCAGAATACCCCTGGTTTCGTTTAAATAAGGTCTTGTAGAGATTTAACGCTTCTTCACGAAGAAGAGAATCTGAACTAAATAAAGCGCTCTCAGCGATGATTAAGGCTTGATCAGGCTTTAAATCTGCTTTAAACAAAGCAAGATAGAGGCGCTTTACCTGATTTTTGAAATCTGAATTTAAGTTAAGGCGCTTTACCTGATTTTTGAAATCTGAATTTAAGTTAAAAGGGGCTCTTTTAATCATGCTAAGAGCTTCAGGGAGTCCTTGGTTTTTTTCGACTAACTTCTCGTAGAGCTCAAGCCCTGTTTCCTGAATATCGCTAAATCCAGTAAGCAGAGCTTTTTGGCCTGCGCTTCGCGCCTCTGAATATCCTTGATTTCGTATAAATAAGGTGCTGTAGAATTTCAAAGCCTCCTTTCGAAGGGGCGAACTTATACTTAACAAAGCTTTCTCAGCGAGAGTCAAAGCTTGATAGGGCTCTAAGTTTGATCTAAATAAAGCAACACAAAGATTTATTATCTCATCTCGTATAGAAGCAGGCAACAAATCAAACTCTTTTGAGTCGATTGAAAATTTTTCAATGGCGTTAAGAGCTTCATCCAACCCTTTGTTTTGTTTAACCAACTTTTTATAAAGCTCAATTGCTCCTATCTGAATACGGGAATTTGAACTAAGTAAAGCTTTTTCTGCTGCCATGAGCGCTTCAGAGAAGCCTTGATTTCGTTGAACTAAATTCTCAAAGAGCTTCAGGCCTTTTCCCTGAATCCAGCTCTCTGAGCTAAGCAAAGCCTTTTGAGCTGCTATGACCGCTTCGGAGAAGCCTTGATTTTGTTGAACCAAATCCTCAAAGAGACCCAAGCCTGCTGCCTGAATCCAGCTCTCTGAGCTAAGCAAAGCCTTTTGAGCTGCTATGACCGCTTCGGAGAAACCTTGATTTTGTTGAACCAAATCGTGAAAGAGCTCCAAACCTACACCCTGAATCACGCTATCTGAGCTAAGCAAACCCTTTTGAGCTGCTATGACTGCTTGGGGGTACCCTTGATTGGCTCGGACAAGTGTTTTATATAACTTTAATGCAGGTAATATGGAGTTGCTCTTCAAAACTCTCTCGGCAGCCTCGATAGCTTCAACATGCGCGTAGCCACTCTCAATTAATCCAGCAAAAAGTCCGACTCCCCAAACCTCTACCTCTAGGTCCATTTTATGATCGACCATAGCATTGGCTTCTTGAATTGCACCTAAAACTACCCTGGGGGTGTTGGACCATCGAAGGAAAAAGCTCTTAAGATATTTCTTTTGATCTCTATGGATCGATAATTTCGCAATTTCGACATACTCTCTCATAGCAAACGCCAAAGTTTCTCGATTTGTAATTTCCCAAGAAAATCTCAACTCGGTTTGTTTGCATACAAGGGGTGTTGCCAAGCGAAGAACCTCCATATTTTCTAAAATCCTCACAACTTGAGCGCTTATCATCCATCGATGTTCGGCCGGCCCTAAAAAACTTGCTTTCATAGTTAATTTAGAAGATCGGGTGTCATAAATCAGATCAATTTGACCGCTGTGATTTTTTAAGGGCACATTGTAACGCGCAACAAGGACTTCTTCACTAATGTCTATCCCCGTTCGTATAACAAATACACTTCGGCTTCCTAGCGGTGCAGTTAGCTCAATATCTTTTAAGGCTTGCTTAAAATCTAAAGGAAGTAAAGAGGATTCAAGATATTCTGGAGGCATTAAATTTAGATTTAGCGAATAGATCGAACGAATGGACATTTGATGAAGAAGAGTCAACATATCTTCTAGAGTCTCGGGAAAGACATGCGCTGTAATAGCTGCCTGCACACTAAATTTATTTGAAGGCAAGAGAGCTTCAGGATGATTATCGTCTAAATCTTCTAAAGTTTCCCCCACACCATCTATGCTCCTCTCGACTATTCCTCCCTCTCTGTAAGTAGAAATCGGACGGGTCATTTGATTCCAGTTTCTAGTCAGGGTATAAAAAACCTTAAGCATTTTCTTGAATAGCTTTCCCTTCTCGTTCCCAAAATTCCCTACTTTCACCTTTTTATGGCTATCATCTAGAAGGGTGAGCACCTTTTCCATAGTCCTGTAAGCAATCATTCGATTAGTAGGGGACATTTTTTCCACTTTATCTAACCACTCTATAGAAGATACAATCGAAACAAGTTCAGTTAATTCTTCCCAAGCTTCTTCGTATGTTTCAGGGCTAGAAAAACGATCTACAGTGAGATGCTGCTCCTCAACCTTTTCCTGCAGTTCTTGTAGATCTCTCATAGAAGTTAATTGAGCCTCAGGAAACTGTTGTAAAATTGTTTGAAATTGTTCGATCGGACTTTTATCTTGAGGAAGTAAATAGATCCATTGAGATAAAACTCTAGCTTCCGTTAAGCGGCCTATGATTCCTCTGAACGTATTGATCTCTACTTTCGAAATGCGACCTTCTTGGAGTTCTATTTCAAGTTTTTTTAGCAACAAGCTCCAGTAGTCAAAAGCTTCTGGAAGAACTGCTTCAAAACCTGCTAAAAGCTCTTTCCCTAAAAGAGCAGGTCTTGATAACCCCTCTTGATGCCGGATGAGTAGGTCAATCGATTCGATAATAGATGAAGCTTGAGCAAGAGAGTATTTGCCAACTACTGCAGGGTTAAAAGGATGTAACAGGAGCGATTCAAGGGTTTTGAGGAGAAATAAGCCTCTTAGCCTGTTCTTTTCGAAGTTTTGATAGTGCTTGCGAGCTTCTTTTAGAGCTTTTTCAATATGATCTTCCAATGCTTGAAGAAGTTGAAATTTTTGATAAGCTTCTGGAGAAAAATTGCCAGCCGCAAGAACTTTTTCAAAACGGAAAATCTCTTGTTTGAGAGGTTTTGTAAAATGGGAGATCTTCTCTAAGAGCAATAGAGCTTCTTCAGAAGAAGAAACGCTTCTCATCCCGATCAAAAGATCTTTGAGTTCTTGAGACGACTTAAGTTTTGCGGAAGTTATTTCTGCGACAGGTAAAGAAACCGCGATCTCTGCTGGATGAACGCCGAACCCTTTTTCAACGCTCTTCTCAAAAGGAACTTTTTTGTTGTCCCATAAGTGGATGCTTCCTGTTTGCATACAGACAACAACGAGATGATCTTGATCGATTTTTTGGATAAGATCTTGAACGGCTTGTTGATCAGATGTCCAAAGGCAGGGAATTCCCAAACTACTAAAATTCACAACAAAATGAGAATTGGCAGGATCCGGCTGTGCAACGACAATCAGTCGATAAGAACCGCGCCCTCTTTGTGCAGATAACTGTTCCGCGATTTCTAGAGTCGGAGCAAAAAGAATATCTTCTTCCTTTCGAATAGCCAAAACAGAAGCTTCTGCTGGCACGAGGATTTCGGCTTGTACTTGATCTACAGATCCCTCTTTATCCCTAAGAAAAGTGGGCAGCATAGGTTTTCTGTTTATGGGGCGAGCTTGTACAAAATACACGATGCCATTTTGGACAACTCCTTCGATATCTGTCGGATGCTCTTCATAAAAACTTTCCATCACAAGGGCTGAGCGATAAATTTGCATTAACATACGCTCGCTTAAAGCTCGTTGTTTTACCAGATGTTTGGGATTATTCATTTTTTGAAGAGAAATCTTCCCCTCCTTTTCCACGGGAGCTAAGCGGCGTAGTTTTTTTTGATTCTGATAAAGGGTGTATAATTTTTCCGGTTCTGAAAGAGATTGAAGTAAAAAAACGGTATCTGTAGCGATTCCCTTGTTTCCAACGACCGCTTCCCCATGCCCATAGGAGGCGCTAATGCGCATCACTCGAAACTGTTCTTCTCCAACGAACAGGGGCTCATTCGTAAAGACTACAAAAGAAACTGGAATATCGGCGCTCTTTTTAGCTCCCCCAACAGGCTCCCCAATGAGCTTTTGCATAGTGACCGCCAGCTGAAGAGGTTCTTCAAAAGGATTGATTTGACTATCGATTCGGTTTTGCAGTGATTGTTCTCCAAAATAGGATGCTACAACACTGCCAGCAGCTTCCATAAATTCTTCTGGCGTAGGCCGAACATATGCACGACTGAGATTTCCACCTGCATTAGCTGATTTTTTTGAATCTTCTGCACCTGTGCTGCGAATCATAAGAAAATCGCCGGCCTTCTCCCTCTCTTCCAACCACTGAACAGAAGCACCAATAGCCGCAAGGTCTCTGTTTTTTGAAAAAGCTTCTCGAATGAGTTCATGGATTATCTGTAAGTGATCTTTCGCCGCTTTGGTTTGCAAGAAAGGTTCGGAGCCTTGATGACTAGAATAAAGTTTTCGCAAAATTTCCCAGCGCTCAAAAATTTCTGGCTTAGTTCGTTGTAAAAAAATGACCACACTTTCACTTGAAATCCCTTTTGGCAGAGGAATTTCTAGTCCCTCTAAATCTAAGGCTGCATCAAGATGCGCTATCTGTTCTAGGTTACTATGTTTGTTGCCAAATTGAATTGCATTTTCGCTTCCCAGACGCAATCCCGATCTTCTCTTATTCATTATATGCTTAAGATTTCCCTCATGAACAGCAATAGAAGAGGATTGTGAGTTCGTGCCCCACAAAGGATTCATTTTATTAAGGGGGCATGTATCAACATAATCCCAACTCTCTTCGATCGAATGTAAAAAAAGATTAGCTTCCTCTTTTAACTCATGTTCGTCTTTAACAAGATCCGGCTGCTGCTCTTTTCCTACATAGGCTGCTGCAGCGAGAGGAACCAGAGAGTGAAAAACTCCGCCTGCGAATAAAGCGACATCCTGCGCCAAGGGCACTAAAGAGCCCTCCTCAGGCAATTCAGCCACGTTTTGATTCGAAGTAGCCCCTTCTACTCCCAAGAAACAACAAGCAGCCAATGCCCCCGAGGCAGCTATAGCAGCCGCAGCCACCGTCCATTTTAAAATATCTGCTTTACTCAGAGTCCTTTCGAACTCTTTTTTTTTGTTTAAATCATTATTAATGGTCATTTTATTGCCAATATTTTTATGTAAATATATATTACCATTTCAAAAGCTTTTTGGCAAGTGCTCATAAAGTTGAGGCAAGCCGCTTAGTATCAGTCGTTAAAAATTGAAAAGTCTTTATTTTAATTTTTGTTCATCGTAGAATTATTGTTCTATGCAATCTTATGAAGCCATTGTCCAGCA
>JAJXYX010000046.1 GCA_021780355.1 bacterium
AGGGCATCAACAATAAAATTAAAACTCTGAAAAGGCAGGCATATGGCTACAGGGACATGGAGTACTTCAAGCTCCGACTTTACCACCTTCATGAGCAGAGGTACCAATTAGCCGGATGAACCGATTTTTTTCTTTATTATGTATATTTTAACAGGTTTATGTTTGTTTTGTATTAAGAATGCGCTTTATGCCGAAGAAAAGTAGAGTGCTAACCGATTCTTGAGCCATGTGGGGTATAAATTCACGTCGCTTGGGAGATGTCTTGCGGGGAGGGAATAGGTTCTAAAAAAAGCCTGTGTGCAAAAATAAATGAGTTGAATCGTTGATGCTCGGTCTGGTTACGATATTTGGGGAGGTCGTCCCATGCGGTGGTTAGGTAATCCAAATTTTTTAGCTCGTTAAGAGGCTGCAATTTAAGGTTGTCTTTAAATTTTTCATATACTGTTTTGAAGGTATGATAACGACCGGTTCCTATTCCATTGATTGAGCCAGTTTCTTTCCATTCTTTTGCAAGGGTATCTAAATTGCTGATGGACAGTACTGGTGGGAGGTTCTTTTTCAATCGAGAGTCTCGCTTAAAGGCTGAGTAAACGATGGCAAAAAAATAAATTAAATTATCAGAGCATTTTTGATCTTTAACTACTTTATGATAAGAATTAAACATCTCTTCATATGAATTGTGTTGAAATTCGTGGTTGGCAGGATGTTTCCTTAGAGCTGCAAGGGCTATTTTTTTAAGCGAACCATTTTCTTTGAGGTGCAGTTTTCCCATCGCTTCAAAAATTTCACGTTGCAAAGGTTTGGGTAGTTTTTCTTTATCCATCAGTTCTTGTAATGAGGGTGATGGATTGGAACGGAATGGGTTTATTATGTGGCGCGAAAGGCCGTCACGGATTCTCTCTGTCTTAGCGGGAGTCCCTGGAGGGTTAATATGTTCCTGGTTTTTAGGACTCCCGTCCTTTAGAATCATATTTAGTTCAATTACATTATTTTTTTCGCGGGTGCTTTGAATGAAATTTCCAAATTCCTCGATTTTTTGAAAAAAGAGATCTTTGATCCTTTTCATTTCTGAAGTAATCGTATCCCAAGAGGGGAATGACCAATTGGGTAAAGCGATTGAACTAAATAAAAAGCGCCAAATCATGATTGTTTTATTACATTTTATTAGCAAGATTATATCATTTTAGCATTAAGCTTGTGTTAATTTGTTCTTGGAATTTATAGGTGTAAGCATATGTCCTTGAGGTTAAGAGGTTTTTGTTTTTTAAGTAAAATTAAAGCTATTCAATAAACGTGGGCTGGGCCATTCGTTTGCCGTTGAGGGCATTCCAGTAGGTGGTCATTTGTGAGCCGTCTGGGTTTTGGACTACGATGCTATAGATGGGGAGGAAGACCTCTGTGGTCTTGCGGATAGCAAAGTCATTGCCGAAGGCGGCTTTGGCGATATTTTCCACTTGAGCAGGGCGGTAGCGTCTTTTGACGCGGCTGGCATTTTTAGAGGACTTTTTCACGAGCCATTGTTCGAGTTTTGTTTCGGGAATGACTTGGAGTTTGGGGTTTTGGAGATGGAGGCGGTAAGAGTTTCCCTTTTGAACGATGAGGCTTTTTTTTCTGCAGCCGTCGATCCAGTTGTCGAGGATGTGGTTTTCAATGTTAAGGAAGTGGGATAAGCCGTCGCGATCCCAAGTTCCTCCTCGAGAGGCGAGCGCATTGATGATCTTAAATTCTTGGCGGGTTGCATTTGAGGCGAGGCAATCCGTGAATCCATGAGTTTTTTCCCAAGTGCTCGTATTGATGACCATCTCTCCGTCTAAAAGTCCCCAGAGGATCATCCCTTCACCTGTTTTGTCTTGGGCTCTCGTGTATTTGACTTCCATGAGAAGATAGGGGACGAATTTAAGCATAGGATCTAGGTAGATATGATCAGAGTCTTTAAGAAGCTCTTTGCGGTGAATGTCCATGATCTGTTCTGCAGAATAGCGTACTTCGAGCGTCTGAAAGGAACCGGAGCTCACGATCTCCTCAACGCGCGAGCGAAATTGAGGAACGGAGTTCCAGGCCCAAAAGGAGCCCACCACAGTAAGAACAAAGAGAAAAAGGACGATCACATTGCGCATAGTAAAGACCAACAATTTACCTCAAATTCCTTTTATCGAAAAGATATTTTTTTAGATAGAGAATGTGACTTTTTTGTTGATTAATTTAACGAAATGCCCTTTTGGAGGTAGGAATCGAGCGTAATGAGTTCTCCTGGACTGTTTAACTCTTTCATAGCAGAGTTTAAAGCCCTTTGCTCTCTTTCTAAGGTTTTGGGAGAGTCAGTGTGCCAAGCGATTTGAAAGATTTTTTTCTGTCCTTGGCCGGATTGCGTTAAAAAGTCGATTTCATAGTGTTCTGAGGTGAGATAGTAGCTAATCTTGCTATTGAGCCGCCGTAGATCTAAGTAAATGATGTTTTCAAATAATCTACCTAAATCTTGAATGTAGTCAAATGTACACGCTCTGACGATTCCTGAATCGATAGTATACAATTTCTTGGGGTGCAGCTGCGCCTTTCTGAATGATTTTTCATAAATTGGCATAAGAAACAAAAGATAAGCGTCTTCGATATGTTCAGCATATTGGTATAAAGTGTCTTTCCCAATTTGATGTCCTTGGCTCTTTAAATCGTGATAAAATTTATTTATGGCAAAAGGTTTTCCTGTATTATGAATCATCGATAGAATCATATATTTAATGAGAGCAGGATTTTTAATTTGGTGTCTTTCGATAATATCGCGATACAGAACAACATCAAGATAGTCTTGCAATGTTTTCTGTCGGACATCAAGAGGAAAATGGGTTACCTCGGGAAGTCCTCCAGTAGATAAATAATCGTGAAAGAGTTGAGTGAGAATGTCTTGTGTTTTCTTGTCATATAAAGAGCGGTCGATGTCTATTTTTTTTGCCTGTAAAAATTCTTCAAAACTATAGGGCCAAATTTCAACAGACAGAGATCTGCCGCGAAGGTTTGTAGCGATCTCCTTGCTTAAGAGCTTTGCCGAGGATCCCGTTAAAAAAATCTCGGCATGTTTGCTGTCGTGCAAACGGCGTATGACCGTAGCCCATTCTTCAACATTTTGGATTTCATCGAAGAAAAGGTAGCATTTTTTTTCATGGTTTTCTGGGTAGAGGGAATAAAACGCATCGACCAGTTTTGCTAATTTTTTCCCATCTAGAGGTAGAAGGCGATCGTCTTCAAAGTTAATGTATAAGATCGATGTTTTGTTTACACCTTCTTTCAAGAGCTTGAGGATGTGTTGATAAAGAAAGTATGTTTTCCCCGTGCGGCGCATGCCGATGGCCACTTTGATTTTTTGAGGGGCCTCAGGAAAACGCGCATGTCTAGGAACCAGCTCTGTTAAAAGAGAAAGTTTGTCTCTCAATTCTCCAAGCAAAATGCGTAAAATTGCCGTTTCATCCATGGAATGTTTGTCCTTCCCTTAAGGACAATTTACCATAAACCTTTCCTTTTCTCAAGGATAATCAAGGGTAATCCTTTCCTTCCGCTAAGGAAATAAAATCAAAGTCGCTTATTATCAATTGCTTAGAACAAATCAAGGCCGCCCTGGGCCTTGATTAAAAAAACAAGAGGATTCTAAAGGACGAAGTCCTTTAGCGGGGTGCGGGGCGGAGCCCCGCGGAGCGGAGGGAAAAATTAATCTTTCATCGAAAGAAGGAACTCTGCATTGCTCGACGTCTTTTTGAGGCGTGAGATGAGGAGGTTCATGGCGTCGACGGGGGTGAGATCGGCGAGGCCTTGGCGGAGGAGGTAGATTTTTTCGAGCTCGGTGGGGTGATAGAGGAGCTCTTCCTTTCTCGTTCCGCTCTTGATGAGATCGATAGCGGGGTAGATGCGTCTGTCGGCGAGTCTGCGGTCGAGGACGAGTTCCATGTTGCCGGTGCCCTTGAACTCTTCGAAGATGACCTCGTCCATACGCGAGCCGGTGTCGATCATGGCAGTTGCGATGATGGTGAGAGAGCCACCTTGCTCGACATTTCGAGCGGCGCCGAAGAAACGTTTGGGTTTATGGAGCGAGTTCGCGTCGATACCGCCTGTGAGGATTTTCCCTGAGTGGGGTTGGACCGTATTGTACGCGCGGGCGAGGCGGGTGAGAGAGTCGAGGAGGATGACGACGTCGTAGCCGCATTCGACGAGACGGCGAGCCTTTTCGATCGCCATTTCTGCAATGAGGACGTGCCTTTCTGGAGATTCATCAAAGGTAGAAGAGACGACCTCGCCCTTGACTGTGCGGATCATGTCGGTCACTTCTTCAGGGCGCTCGTCAATGAGAAGGACGATTAAAACGACTTCAGGATTGTTGATCTCGATGGCGTTAGCAATATTTTGCATGAGCACCGTCTTACCTGATTTTGGGGGAGCGACGATCATGGCCCTTTGGCCCTTGCCGATGGGGGCTGCGAGATCGAGCACACGCATGGAGAGCTTTTCTTTCGACGTTTCCATGACGAGGCGCTTGTCGGGATAAAGGGGAGTTAAGTTTTCGAAAAGGACACGATCGCGCGTTTGCTCAAACGTTTTGTTGTTGATCCTATCGACTTTGAGCATCGCAAAATACTTTTCTTTCTCTTTGGGAGCGCGGATCGAACCATAGATCGTATCGCCTTTACGCAAATCAAAACGTCGGATTTGGGCGGGGGAAACATAAATATCTTCAGCGGAAGGGAGGTAGTTGTAGTTAGGAGAGCGAAGAAACCCAAAGCCATCTGGCAGGACCTCTAAAACGCCTTCGCCATAGAGCACTTCGTTGGGGCGCTCCGAGATCGTTTTGACGATTTCAAAGACGACGCCGGATTTGGTTAAAGAGGCGGTATGCCGAAGACCGATGTTGCGTGCATAGGTTTGTAGCTGGTCGATATTCATCCGCTGCAAGTCTGAAATTTTGGTGACTTTTTCAAAGTCAGGGGAAACGGGTTCAGGGGAGTGCTGTGCGGTTTGTGGATCTTGATTCATGAAAATTGATTCTCCTTAAGGATAGAATTAAGTTTTACGACCTCTTGGCGCAGTTTGGCAAGAGATCCATTATTGATCAAAGTGTAATTGGCTCGTTTTGCTTTTTCTTCAGGCGACCATTGACGGTTCATCCGCTTTTCGTACTCGTCTTCGGAGTGTCCAGCTTGGCAAAATCTTTTTTTGGCTAGCGACTCATCTGTCAGCACGGCAACTACTGCGTCGTAGGCATCCTCGCTGTGAATTTCATATAAGAGAGGAATTTCTACGACAAAGAGTGTGTAGGCTTGTTGTAATTTTGCCTGTTCATAGAGCTCTTCGATCTTTTGAAGCACTGCTGGATGTAGCAGTTTTTCTAGAGCCTCGAGCAGCGAAGGGTTTTTAAACACCTTGGCGGCTAACAATCGGCGATCTATTTTTCCATGTTGGAGAATTTGAGGGCCGAAATGATTGAGGACTTGTTGACCGAGGCTATTTTCTAAAGAAAGCAGCCCATGAGCAAGCGCATCAGCGCTGACTACATAAGCTCCTAGCTCTCGAAAGAACTGGCAAACGGACGATTTTCCGCTCGCAATCCCGCCTGTGATAGCTATTTTTTTTAATGCTAACATTCGCCCCAATTTTTGCCAACAGATATGTGCACTTCAATCGGAACTAATAATTTAAATACATGTTCCATTTTTGTTTTAACTAAATGGTGAAAAGTGGGGATTTCTTCGTCAGGAATTTCAAAAATTAATTCGTCATGAATTTGCAAAATCATGAAGCCTTTAAGTTCTTTTTTTTGGATTTCCTGATCGATTTGGATCATTGCGATTTTGATGAGATCCGCTGCAGTTCCTTGCAAGGGGGTGTTGATAGCCAGCCGTTCAGCTCCGGCGCGGATCATGGGATTTTTATTATGAATCTCAGCAATTGGCCTTTGCCGGCCGGTCAGTGTGGTGGCAAATCCTGTTTTGCGCGCTTTTTCTTTACATTCTTCTAAATATTCGGACACTTTGGGGTAGCGCTCAAAATATGTTTTAATGAACTGAGAGGCTTCCCCATGGGAAATGTGGAGCTGTTTGGAGAGGCCGTGAGGTCCTTGGCCGTATAAAATCCCAAAATTCACGGTTTTAGCCTGAGATCTCATCTCTGGAGTGACGAGGCCTTGCGGCATATCGAAAACGAGAGACGCGGTATACGTATGGATATCTTCTCCCGATTTAAACGCCTTGATCAAGTTGGGGTCTTTGCTAAAATGAGCCAGCAGCCTCAGTTCGATTTGAGAATAGTCTGCGCTAAGGTAGCTCCATCCTTTTTTTTGCGGTTTGAAGGCAGAGCGGATCGCGAGCCCCTCTTCGCTGCGGACGGGGATGTTTTGAAGATTTGGGTCTTGGCAAGAGAGCCGTCCTGTGGCGGTTACGGATTGATTAAACGTGCAGTGGATTCGATGTGTTTCCGGATCGACTTGTTCAGGCAGGGATTCTACATAGGTCGAGCGGAGTTTTTCAAGCGTTCTGTAGGTGAGGATTTCTTGAACGGCAGGATGCTGATCGGCTAGCTCTTCCAACACATCGGCGCTGGTAGAAAATTCAGTGTTTTTCTTGCCGTGAAGCTTGAGTTGGAGTTTATCGAATAAGATGGAGCTGAGTTGTTTAGGAGAGTTGAGATTAAAAGTTTCTCCAACGAGCGCATAGATTTTTGCTGTGATTTCTGTGAGCTCTTGCGTCAGCGTATCTGCTTGCTCTGCCAACTTTTTACCATCGAGATAAATACCGATTTGTTCCATTTTGGCTAGAATAGGAAGAAGCGGCAGCTCGATTTCTTGTAAAACGGAGTCGAGTTGTTTTTCTTTCAGCTCTTTTTCAAACAGATGTTTTAGGCGGCATGTGTAATCGACGTCTTCGCAGCAATAGGCGGCTACTTGTTCAATGGACACATCGAGCATAGAAATTTGTTTTTTCCCTTTGCCGATGAGCGATTCGATGGGGATCTTTGTTTTTTGACAATGCGTCAAAGCAAGTTCATCTAAATTATGCCGGCGGCTTTGCGGGTTGAGAAGATAAGAAGCTAAAATCGTATCAAAAGAGATGTTTTTGATTTCGATGCCTACCTTATTGAACACATGGTAGTCGTATTTAAAGTTGTGGCCATAGAAAGCCGCTTGGGTCTTTTTAAAAAAAGTTCGAAGCTCTTGAAGCACTTTTTCTTCGCCTAATTGTCCATTGCAAGGGACGTACCAAGCTTCAGTTGGTTTTACGCAAAAGCCAACGCCGACGAGCGTTGCTCTTAAAGGATGGACGTCGGTGGTTTCTGTGTCGAGACAGATCTCTTTTTGATCCATTAAATAAGAGAGTAGTTTTTCTAAATCCTCTTTAGTATCTACAAGCTGATAAGAGATCTTTTCCTCTTTTTCTTCCCTCTTTTTTTCAGACCCGCTTTCTCCTGCTTCTTTGAGAAATGTATGAAAATTTAAGCGTCGATAAAAATCTTTCAGCCCATCAAGATCGGCTTCTTTTTTTTGATAAAAATGAGTTTCGCGGGGGATTTCAACATCTGTCTGCAAAGTAGCTAGCTCCCGGCTCATGAGCGCTATATCTTGATCTCTTCTCAAGGTCTCTTGCTTTTTTTCCCCTTTTACTTTTTCAGGATGGGTCAAGAGCTCATCCAATGTGCCGAATTCTTGCAGTAAAGCGGCCGCTGTTTTGGGTCCGAATCCATCAAGTCCAGGGATGTTATCCGATGCATCTCCCATGATCGCGAGCAAGTCGAGCATCTGCTCTGGTTTAACGCCAAAGAGCTCTTCGACTTTTTTTGCATCGACGAGGAGATTGTCTTTAAACGTCTGCAGCACAAAAATATGTTTGTTCACGAGCTGCATGAGGTCTTTATCGCTTGAGCAAATAAAAACGTCCGCCCCTTTTTTTTCTGCCCATTTGGCAATGGTGGCTATCGTATCGTCTGCCTCGACGCCTTCCACGGATAGAGTAGGAATTCCTGCCAGGTCGCAAAAAGTATAGGCCCATTCAAATTGGGGGAAAAGATCTTCCGGTGCCCCTTTTCGATGCATTTTATACTCGGCGTAAACCGTTTGGCGCGATTTTTTATTATCGGGCCCATCAAAAACGGCAATCAAATGATCAGGAGAAAAATCTTTGATGAGTTTGAAAAGAGAGCGGATGAATCCATAGACTGCGCTCGTCGATTCCCCTTTTTCATTCGTCATTGGGCCGATGGCATAGTAGGAGCGGAAGAGAAAATTGACGGCATCGAGGATGTAGATTGTTTTCAAAAGGCGGCCTGGGTTGTTGATCTTGGGACTTCGTCCCAAACCCTACCAAAGGACTTTGTCCTTTGGAATCCTTGGGTTTGGGAGAGTAGGGTTAATGGGAAGAATATCCTGTTTCATAGAGATACGCAAACGGTTCTTTGAGTTTATAGGCATGTTGGCCTGGGAGATTGAGATGATGTTCTATTTTTCCGGTGAATAGGGCGCTTTGGCCTGTCATGAGAGCTGAAAACCAGTCGCGCTTTGGCTTGAGTTCCACCATTTGATAGGGTTTTTCAGGATCGATTTTGGCGGCTTCTAATAGAGCTGAAATGGCCTGGTCGTAGCTAGCATTGGCTGTGTCGATGTAGCCGATTTCTTGCGCCTTGACTCCGTCGTAAACTTGAGCGCCGTATTCGTTTATCAGCTTTGTTTTGTCGATCTTAGTTCTGTTTTCTGTCAGAACGGTGACGAATTGCTGATACATGCTTTGCAAGACAGCTTTTAAGGACTGGTCTTCGTCAGGTTTCCAAGTGCGAAAAGGGTTCATCATGTCTTTGTCGAGACCTGCTGAAAGCGTTTGAGAGGAGATCCCAATTTTCCCTAGAGCGTCGGCGACATTGAAAAAAGGCCCTATGATCACGCCGATCGATCCGAGAACGCTTGGGGGCGAAGCGAAAACTTGATCTGCGCTTGCTGCAATATACATGCCGCCTGATGCGCATAGACCATCGACGAACGCAAATACGGGGATTTGGAATTTTTCTTTATAGGCTTTGATGAGTCGGTAGATGTTGTCTGAATCGACCGCGCTGCCGCCGGGAGTGTTCAAATGGAGCATAATGCCTTTGACTCGATGGTTAGATAGAAGGCCTGATTGCGAGTCGATGAGGATGTTTTTGATGTCTTGAGCATTGACCCCTTGTGGCTCTCCGATAATTCCCTCGATATGGATTTGCAATATAGCTGGCGTAGATGTGGAGAGGAGGGTGTGCTGTCCTTTTAAGTCGGGTAGGAGGGAAAATTCAGTTTTTTCTTCGTAAGCTTTAGCGGCCCCTCCTAGCGATGAGTAGAGGATCGAGGCGAAAACAAGGCCAAAAAAAATGCCAAAAATGGCAAAAAAACAGCGGAGGAAACTGCGAAGCACGGTAACAAAAATAGATTCTCTGGCGATTTGCATAGGGAAAAAACCTTTTCAGCTATAGTATTGTATCTAATTCTAAAGGAAAAATGTTTTGATGCAACAGTTTCTCGAGAGAGCGATGCCTGAAATGGTGGAAGTATTGGTTGTGGTCTGTTTGACTTGGTGTTTATTTCGATGGAAAAAAGCGTTTTACAGTAGCTTGCTTCTTCGAAGATCCCAAGGAAAAATGCTTCTAGATCCCGCTTCTTTAGGGTTTTTGAACAAACTCGCGACCCTTTTTATTGCGATGATGGCAGGACTTTTTATTTTGCACATCGCAGGCCTTAATATTTTGCCTCTTGTGACTTTTGGAGGCATCGGTGCTGCTTCAGTGGCCTTTGCTAGCAAGGATATTTTTTCTAATTTTTTCAGCGGACTCATGCTTCATATGACGCGTCCTTTTACGGTCAATGATCAAGTCGAGCTGCCGGGTAAAAAAGTGGCTGGGCGTATTGAAGAGATTGGATGGTGTCTTACAGTGATTCGAGATCTTCAAAAAAGGCCTATTTATTTGCCCAACTCCTTTTTTTCCAACGAGGTATTGATTAATATCTCCCGCATGACGCATCGCCGCATTGAAGAGACGGTTCGATTCCGCTGCATCGATAGGGTGGCTATAAGCGGCTGTGTAAAACTGATCCGGGAATGTTTAGAAGCCCATCCGTACATAGATCATGCGTTGCCTCTTTATGTTTTTTTAAATGCGCTCGGATCTTCCTTTGCTGAAATAGAAATCAAAGCCTATACCACTTGTGTGGAGTATGAAAAATTTTCTCAGGTCAAAGAAGACGTTTTACTGAAGGCGCATGAGATTGTCTGTTCGCCTCTATCTTTGAATAAGACTTTCGTCGATCTTGGGCATGGATTGTAAAAGTTCGAGGAAGGCTAAAGCTCCTACGCAGAAAAAGGTTGCGTAGAGATACCAAGGGAAAGTGATTTCGAAGGTGAGTCCGATGAGGACGAGAAACTGCAGCGCCGTTGTGACTTTGCCCCAGCGGATAGCTCGGAAGACGACGAGTTTCCAGCGATTGGTCAGGATCATCAGAAGTCCGTAGAGGCAGAGAAATCCATCTCTCGCCAGCATGGCGGCCCCTTCCCACAAAGTAACGCGTCCTTCCAGAAGAAGAGCGGAAAGGGCGAAATAGACAAAAAATTTATCCATGGTAGGATCTAAGATCGCTCCAAAGCGGCTGGCCGATTGGGTTCGCCTGGCTAAATAGCCGTCGACGCAGTCGGTCACCATCGCCAAAAAGATAGCGGCGAAGCGAAGAGCGGGATCTGCTTGTAAAAAAAGAAAAGCCAGAGGCGCTCGGAGAAAAGATAAGCTATTGGATATTGTGATCATGCCTAACAATTAAAAGAGTTTTTTGTGGCGGAGAAAGAATGTCTTTTCAGCTCACTTTTCGTTTTGCGCCTGCGATTTTTTCTTTTTCTTATACCAGATTAGCCCAATTAGCGACACCACAAAGGCGCCGAAGAGAAAAAGGTTAAATGTTTTTAGCCCGTGCAAAAGGGCTTCATAGTTGCGGCTTCCATAGTAGGCGAGGAGAAAAAGGGTGGTATTGGAGCAAAGACAAGCGATTCCGTCGCTAAGTAAAAATTTTCCAAAATGCATTTTCCCAAGCCCAGCGGCTAGAAAAAGGCCGTTGCGTACGCCGAAAGGGATAAACCTTCCGAAAAGCAGGGTTTTAAACCCGTATTTTTCATAGTAATTTTGGATGTGGGCGAGCTTTTTTTGATCGAACGTCTTGGCAAACCAGCGGATGTTCCATAGCTTGGGCCCCCATTTTCTTCCGATCCAATAACAGACCCAATCGGAAATGTAGCAGCCTAAAAAGACGCTGATGAAGAGTTTGGCTGTATTTTCAGGAATGATGGTTGCTGCGATGATGGCGCTGAAAATGATCATGAGATCTTCGCTGATCGGAACGTTGAGTCCAGCGAGCATAAGGGCTGAAAACACGATCCAGTGGGCATAAGGGGCATGTTCGAAGAGGAATTGAATCAAAGCGTCCATATTTTCTTCTGATAAGGGATCTTTAATTTTTTGTGAATACTGGCGTCTCCAAAACGGGCTCGGATTCCGTCACATCGAGCGTTTCATTTTTCGCTGTGAGCTGGTCGAATTTTTTCCCTAGCGAGATGACGGCAAACATCCAAATTAAGGAAATGGCTAGGAAAATCGCTGCTACGTAAGGGGTGCTGGCGGCGACGGTTGAGCAAAAAAGGAGTAAACTTTGATGGATCACGGATCCTCCGGATTTGCCAAGCCGAGAGCCGACGCCGTCAATAGCTGCTTTCCCTTTGAGCTTCGATTCGTCGCTCAGAGGAATGAAAGCAAGTTCTTTGGTGGCATCAAAAAATGTGTATTTGCACGATCTGGCAAAAATATTTTGCATTGAGCCGAGCATCAGTCCAAAGGCTGCCGGAGAGAGTCCCACAAGAGCGGCCAGAGGAGACATGATGGGAGAGTTTTGGAACATAACAAAGATAAAAAAGCCAGCTCCTGTCACAAACATGGTGACGACAGGGATCATCGCGTTGGTTGTCCAAGAGAAACATCGCATGACGTTGCCTACGACAAAGATGGAAGCTAGCGTCGCCACGATGCCGATTTGCGTTGTGACTTGCCCCATGTAGGCTTGAAAATCGCTCGAGTCGGGATAAAGAGCGTTAATCTGGTTTTTCCAAACGACTTCGATCAGATTGATTGCAACGTTATAGGTGAGGACGATGAGAGCGATGCAAATTAAATATTTTGATTTTGCAAGATAGGCAAAGTTTTTTCTTAAAGAGAGTTTAATTTTTTCGGCTTTTTTCGCTTCCTTATTTGTTTTCTCTCCTGAGATCGCTAAATGATGGTTGAGCGAGCGAAAAATGGCGATCGTGATGACGCCGCTGGCGAGGACGATGCAGGTCATAAAGCAAATCGACTGCTCCCATTTTGATGAACCGTAAGGAATATTTGGGATAAAGGGGAGAGTGGATAAATAATAAGACATCTGACCGGCAAAGATCGAGGCAACATTCGCTCCAATCATCAAAAGTCCATAGTAGCGTCTCGCTTCGGTGACGGAGGTGACCTCGTTGGCAAATCCCCAGAAAAGAACCGACATGATGGCTGTGCTCCAAAGCTCGGACATCACATAAAATAGGGTAAATGTCCAATTGCGGAACATGGCAATGAGCCCTTTAAATCCTTGAGGTAAAATCGATTGCAGCTGGTCGGCAAATTGGTTGGGGTGGAGAAGGTCTCTTAAGGGATAGAGGACAAACGCAAATATGAAGAAAAAGGCCAAGAAGATGCACATCATGACATAGAAAACTTTTTCTCTATGGAAGCGGTTGGCTAGTCTCGTAAAAATAAAGGTCAGGAGAAGAGCGCTGGGAAGGATGGCCCAGACTTTAATGAAGGGGATCGCTTCTGCCCCTGCCTGAGGAGCTGTGACGACCATAGAGTCTTTAAACGTCCTCAAGACGTTATAGTTGAGGGCGATTAAAAAAAACATTCCCAACATGGAGAGGAACTTCTTTAATTCCCATCGATAAATAGGCCAGAAAAAAGCGCGCCATTTACTGAACTCGGCTTTACTATCTAGGCTCATTTAGTAAAAACTCTTTACTTTTGATTCTTAAGTGAGCCTATCATCGCATATTGTCTGATTTTAGTTTAGTAAATTAGTTGGAATTATTTATTTGACAGAGCGTCGATTCCGGGCAGATGGCCAAATTCAAGGAATTCCAACGATGCGCCGCCTCCAGTAGAAAGGTGGGTAAACTTTTTTCCAAGACCTAGCTGTTCAATCGCAGCGAGAGAATCTCCTCCGCCCACCACCACATTTGCTTTCAGTTCGGCCAAATGTCTAGCAATCGCAAAGGTCCCTTCGGCAAAGCGTGGCATTTCAAAGACGCTCAGCGGTCCATTCCAAAAAATAGTTGCTGCTTTATCGAGCTCTTTGACCCACTCTTCGACAGTTTTGGGTCCGATTCCCATTCCTTGCCATCCCTGGGGAACGCCCTCTTTGACGCTGATTGTTTGTTTTTTCGCGTCCCGGTCAAAAGCGTCGGCGATGACCAGATCAACTGGCAGGCGACAAGGTATTTTTTTTATTGAAGCTTCTTTCAAAATATTTGCTGCCACTGCGCTCTCTTTTTCTTCGAATAGGGAATCTCCGATCGGCATGCCGCGTCCTTTCAAAAACGTGTAGGCCATAGCGCCTCCTATAAATAATCCATCTACTCGAGAAAGTAAATTCTGCATCACTCCCGCTTTCGTAGAGACTTTTGCTCCTCCAATGATGGCGTAAAACGGTCTTTTAGGATGTTCGAGCAGCTTTCCCAGTTCTGCAACTTCTTTTTCCATCAAAAATCCCGCAGCCGCCTTGCCCGGAAAAAATGAGGCGATGAGCGCCGTTGACGCGTGCGCTCTATGAGCCGTTCCAAAGGCGTCATTGACATAGACGTCGCCGAGTTTTGCAAGGCTTTCTGTAAACCCTTTTTCTTTTTCTGGATTCTCTTCCCCTGGATGAAATCGAAGGTTTTCAAGGAGCAAAACCTCTCCCGCCTTCATCTGATGCACTCTCTCTTCGACCTCTTTTCCCACGCAGTCAGGAGCAAAACCTACAGGTTTTCCTAATATTTCCGACAGCCTGGTAGCGCAGCAAGCCAAGCTATACTTTTTCTCCACTTTTCCCTCTGGTCTTCCTAAATGGCTTATTAGAATCAAGGCTCCACCTTTTCCCAGCACATACCGGATCGAAGGCAAGGCCGCTCGGATCCGAGTGTCATCGGCAATCTCCCCCTTTCCCGAAAAAGGCACATTAAAATCGACCCGCATCAACACTCGTTTGTTTTCTATATCGATATCCCGAAGAGTTAGTTTTTTCATGTGTCCCTCATCCATTGTTGCAAGGGCTCCGCTCCTGCGCCCCGCCAAATGACTCCGTCCTTTGGAATTCTTGTTTTTATTATATATAAAAAATGTTTTCCTGAAAACTTATTTTCTTTTAATGGTTTTTGGTTTACTTTTTTTCTATAAAAAATAGGTGTTTTAATGAATGTATTAAATTTTAATTTTTGTGACTTTTGCGGATCTGGTTTGAATAAAAATCAACTGTTGGATGATCAGGAAAACCAGGGTCAACAGATTTGTGATTATTTCATTTCGAAGCAAAAAAAAATGATGAACTGTATTGATCAAGTTCAGCATGGTTTAGCTTCAAGAATATTAGAGCCTATTGCTACAGGCAACGATACCAATGGTTCTTATTTTTTATCTTTTTTTTCTGACGCAGGGGAGTCTAAAACCCATGGAGTGTATAAACCTAGTTTGCAGTCTCGAGGAGCAATCGACCATTCTATGGCGGTGCGGTCTCGAAGGGGAATTCCTCCTGGATCTCAGTCCTTTAGAGAAAGGCTTGCCTACGCGCTGCTAGAGGAGTTGTATTATGATTTGGTTCGTTTGGATGTAATTAGTTTTAAAAAATCCATCATTCCTACGACAGTGCTTGCTGAAATTGAACATGAAGTTTTTGGCCAAAACCATCGCATTGGATCGTATCAGCGATTTAAACGCGACAGAAGCTCTTTAGACAAAGCTTCGGAAAAAGAGCTGGAGATGGTGCCGCTTGAAGAATATTTTACGCTAGCTTTAATCGATTGCTTATCTCTCAACACGGATTGTCATTTGGGCAATATTTTATATGCCAAAGATCCTAACTTAGAGATTGCGACGTTAACTCTTATCGATCATGGCGAATGTTTTCCTGAAATTTTGGGGTTAAAAGAAATCTCTTTAGATTGGCGTTACCTCCCTTTTGCCAGAAATCCATTTCCTGCTCCATGGATTCAGTTGATCGATCAGTTAGATGTAAGGCGGCTCGCAAAGCGAATATTGACTGAGAGGGATTCGGCCAATTTTAAAGAAAAAGAGAAAAGGACCTTAACGATTTCTGGTGAAGCAATTGGGGTTTTTGTTTATGCTGTTGCAAGTTTACAATATTTTGTGCGCCGTTTTCCGGAAAAGCCAATTGCTCTCTATGTGGAGTATCTTTCTAAGCATAGTCAGTTTGGCGCAGAAATTAAAGATCGTGAAGTTGAAGGACGTACAAAAATTGTTCGATTGAGCGCTTTAACTTTCCCCCTAGCGGAAGAAGAGTTTAGAAGTAATTATGGTGATATGGAAAATGTGCAGATTCGACGAAGAGATTTTGGCGGAGGGTTTGTCAATGACTGTAAAAGTTACTGGCAAGATGCGAAGAAATTTTTATTCAAAGGAAAACAGCCTTCTCCTCAAGACGTGTTTGCATCGATCGATGATTTGTATTCTTTAGCAATGAAAAATCAAAATAGCAAAATACAGGGAGGTTTTTTATGACAATGCTTATTTCTCGCAGAAATCAAATGGTTGTAGCCGATTTTTCTCAAAGTTCTCCTGAAAAATATTTTAGATCTGAGGCGTTAGCGAAATCTTTCGCTTTTCGCGGCATCCAGATCCCTGATCATCTACAAAAATTTTATAAACAGCGCGGTATAGTTTATTTAGAGGATGAGCAATTTTTGTCGGCTTTTAAAGAAATTTATGCGCCTCAGCATTTTCCAAGCGCATCCTATTATTGGGCCAATAAGACCTGCACAAGTTTTCAGGCGTCATCCGATTTATTTTAAGCAGCTGAAGGGATTAGACGCTTGTTCAAAGCCTCCGCCGCGTCTTCTGTTTTTGAGTTCGCTGCGGATAGAATAGAGAAGGTCTTGATCGAAATCCTTTTTTTCGGCCCAGAGGAGATATTCGACAGGAATTTCATCGAATTTGCGTCCTTTGTGTTTACCGAGCGGCATGGTGCGGAGTTTGATCGGTTTTTGAAGAACTTTGAGAATCTCTTGTGTGGATTTGAAGGTTTTGGTGAGGTATTTAAACACCTCGATGTTGACGATGACATCGTTCATAGCTCGGTGGGCGCCTTCAAACGCGATATTGAAGTGTTGGCGAAGGTGTTCTAAAGAGTTGATGGGGCTTTCTCCGTAGAGGCGTGCAAGGCGAAGGGTGTCGATGTAGGGCTGCTGGAGAATTTTTGTTGGGATGCCATGTCTTTCAGCTTCCGCTGCGATGAGCGACATATCGAAATAAATGCCGTGGCCAACGATCACGTGCCTATCGATCATTTGGAGAATGTGGGGAAGGACCTCTTTGATTTTAGGCTTGTCTGCGATCATTTCTGCTGAAATCTTGTGAATGTCTTGAGAGGTTTTGGGGATGTCGCATTCGGGATTGATGAGCGATTCGAATTGCTGCAGAATTTGTTCAAAAGTAAAGCGGGTCACTGCGATTTCGACGATCCGATCTGTTTTAGGTTCTAGGCCGGTTGATTCGCAATCGAGGCAAACAAAAATTTCTTGCTTGAGAAGGCTCATGTAGGGATCCTTTTTTGAATGGCAAGGATGAGTTTCCGCCTTGCTCCTTTGTCATAGATATTAAAGGGAAAACAATCTCCAAAAGAGGTAGTGGCCTCTGTTATGGCTAGTTTAAGCTCGGATGAAGAGAGCTTGTCAGTTTTTGTGAGGATAATGAGAAGCGGCAACTCTTTTGCGTTGGCCCAAGTGATGATTTGCCAATCCTCTTCAGAGGCGCCTCTTCGAGAATCGATGAGAAGAATAAGAAGTTTTAGAGACTCTCTTGTTTTGACATAAGTGTCGATAGCCCGGGACCAGTCGATGACGGCAGATTCGGGGGCTTTTGCGAAGCCGTAGCCCGGGAGATCGACGAGAAGAAGTTGTTCGTCGATGAGAAAAAAGTTCATCCGCTGCGTCTTTCCGGGAATCGAGGAGGTTTTGGCGACTTTTTTTTGGCCCAAGAGCGCATTGATCAGGCTCGATTTACCTACATTGGACCTGCCGACAAGGGCGATTTCAGGAAAGAGGGTCCCTTTGGGGCTTTTGAGATGGGGCCACTCTTTTTCTGCGAGAGCTGAAGTAATAAAGCGGGCTGTTTCAAACGGAATTTTCATGAAGATGCCCTCTTGGTAAAGTTGAGAGATCTTTCTTGTTCGGACAACGTTTGAATATTGAGATGAATTGTATGCGCCGGCAAAAGATGGGAGATGATTTGAGGCCACTCGATGAGAGTGATGCCTCCTGCCGAAAAATATTCTTCAAATCCCATAGCGAGAAAATCATCTGCTGTGTTCATGCGGTAAAGATCAAAGTGAAAAAGGGGCAAAGAGGCTTCATACATTTGCAAATAGACGTAAGTTGGACTCTGGACGAGATCAAGGGAACCTAAAGCTTTGGCCAATGCTTTGACAAAAGTAGTTTTCCCGGCTCCAAGATCGCCGGTTAGGGCGATGAGATCATTGGAGCGGAGATGTGTTGCAAATAGAGCTGCTGCAGCTGCAGTTTCTTCTGGAGAAGAGCAGAGAATCGAGTCAAAATTATTCAGTTTCAACCCATTTTTCCAAATAGGGTTCAAACTCGGGATGTTTGGAAAGAGCTTCGACAAAGGCTGCAATTTTGTCTTCCGTTAAATGAGTCTGAATGAAATCTAAAAAACGCTCGTCGATTTGATAGCGGTTTTGGTTTTGCACTTCGAGCAAAGTGAGCGGTTTAATGTGATTTTTCTTAAAATCTTCGATCACAGCCGCTTTGCTGTTGAAGAGCTTGCCTGTAATCGCGGAGGAATAGACGACTTTTTTGATCGAGGCTTTTCTTGCGCTGATGTAATTTTTGATCACTTCAGGATCTTCAGAGACAAAAAAACGTTTGACGGGCAGGCCGCCGACCCTTTCTTTGTTTTCTGGGCAAGTGGAGACCCAATCATAGATCGCATCTTGAGGATTCGGATGGGTGTTATCCCCGAATACTTTTCCTGTGAAGGGGCATATATAAACCTTTTTTGTCTCTTCGTTGACGCTTTGCTGGCCGAATTGAATCGTGATTTCAGTTTCGCGCCACAGCTTGCCTTGAGATTCTAGTTTTTCGATAACGTCGTCGATGGACTGGTAAATCGTTTTTTCTCTTGGAAAGAGGACTGGGCAGATGTGGTGTTTTTCCTCAATGAAAGCGAGGTAAATCGTGACGAGGTCGGCGCTTCGATTTTTTTTGAGGAATTTTAAAAGCTCGCTTTTTATTTCAGGCGAGATTGTGAGGGAGTGGGTCATATTAGCCTCAAAAATTCTTTGCTTGGTGAGAGATTTAAAAACTTTTTTGTGGATCAGTGCTCTGTTTCAGTTAGCTAACTTACTACAAAAAGCAATAAGCTTCAATGGTAGAGTTTTTCTTTCTAGAGTCTTCCTCTCTAAGCGTACGCAAGAGTTAACTTAAGTGATTTGATGTTAATTGGTTAGGTTCTTTTGAGACCTTTGCTTCGTGGGGAGGGCGGTTTGGACGGCCTCTCTTCGCTTGATTAATCCCGGCAAGCATGGTATATTCGGACAAGATTTTTTTGACCTTCTGTTCGGTATAAATACAAAATTTGGGGTATTTTCATGACGCATGCAGTAGAAGAAGCTAAGCAAGGTGCAAAGCAGACGCTGAGCAACCTGATCCAAGAGGCGCAAAAGCTCTCTGGCCTTCAGATAGAAAGACTGCCCATCAAAGGATACGAACAGGTGGTTAAAGCATCCCATCCCAAGTCGGGGCTGACTGCCATTATCGCGATTCATGATACAACTTTGGGGCCTGCCCTCGGCGGCATTCGGATCCAGCCTTATGAGACGTTTGACGCGGCGTTGGAAGATGTTCTTCGTTTGTCCAAGGGGATGACATATAAATCGGCGATTTCCGATGTGGGCTTCGGCGGAGGAAAAAGCGTCATCATCGCTGATCCTAAAAAAGATAAGACCCCGGAACTTCTGATGGCCTTCGGCGCTGCAGTGGAAAGTTTAGGCGGCCAGTATATTTGCGCAGAAGACGTGGGATGTACGACGGAAGATGTGAAAATTGTGCGAAGAGCTACGAAATACGTCGTTGGTCTGCCTCACGAAAAAAGCAGCGGAGATCCAGGTCCTTTTACGGCGTGGGGGACGTTTAGAGGCATCCAGGCGAGTGTGAAAAAATTGTACGGCAGCGACTCTCTCGAAGGGAAAATCGTAGCGGTTCAGGGGCTTGGCAATGTGGGCGCGGTTCTTTGCGAATATCTTTTCTGGGAGGGAGCTGATCTGATTTTATCGGATATCGATGAGAATAAAGCGAAAAGGTTAGCAGTTAAGTATGGAGCGCGCACCGTTTCCGTCGATCAAATTTTAAAAGTCGATTGCGACGTTTTAGCGCCTTGCGCTCTCGGAGCGATCATCAATGATCAAACTATCCCTCACTTCCGTTGCCGAGCGATTGCCGGATCTGCAAATAACCAGCTGCATCGGGATCATCATGCAAACGTCCTTGATGAGAAGGGGATTTTGTATGCGCCGGACTTTGTGATTAATGCGGGCGGTTTATTGAACGTATCTGCCGAGTTGGAAGAGACCGGCTATTTGCCGAGCTGGCCGAGAGAAAAAGCGCATCGCATTTATGATACGCTGCTCGCTATTTATGAAATCGCTGAAAAGAATCGAGAGTCGACTCATAATGCAGCGTTAGCTCTAGCGGATTATCGCATTAAATACCGAATAGGCAAGCGGGTTTTTCCTCCGATTTTCCATCATAGCACAGAAAATTAATGGAAACTCTTTTAGCAGCTTTTCAGCGCGAGGTGGTTTTGGCTGTCCAAAGCGCCTACTCTCTTACTGTAGACGATGCAGAGATCTCTCCTTGCGCTCAAGAGGAATTTGGTCACTACCAATGCAATATCGCTTTGGGATTGTCTAAAGTATTAAAAATATCTCCGCGCGCTCTCGCCGAGAAAATCGTCTCTCATCTTAGCCCTACGATCAAAAATCATTGCTCAAAAATAGAGATCGCAGGTCCTGGGTTTATCAATTTCACTCTCACTCCGTCTTATCTATCTTCTCAGCTTGGACTCCAGCTAGCAGATAAAAAACTTGGCTCCGCCGTCCCTTCAAAAAAGCAAAAAATCATCGTAGAATTTTCCTCGCCGAATGTCGCAAAAGAGCTTCATGTTGGACATATCCGTTCCACGATCATTGGCGATTGCATTGCGCGGCTTTTTGAATTTTTAGGCCACGATGTGCTTCGACTCAATCATATCGGCGATTGGGGTACGCAATTTGGCATGTTGATTACCTACATGTTCGAATCAGCGCCAGATGTGCTAAAAGGGAAAACAGAAACCGACCTTGCTTCTTTAATGTCCTGGTACCGAGCAGCTAAAACCCGTTTTGATGAAGATCTTGATTTCAAAAAACGATCTCAGCTTCAAGTTGTACAGCTTCAAGCCGGCGATGCGGAAGCGATTCATGCATGGAAGCTCATTTGTGATGTCTCTCGAAAAGGTTTTGCTGAGATCTACCGCATGTTAGACGCAAAGCTAATTGAGCGCGGTGAATCGTTTTATAATCCTTTTCTCAAAGACATTGTCGATGAATTTGAGAAAAAAGGGCTCATCTCCTTATCCGACGGAGCAAAATGCGTCTTTTTAGAGGGGTTTGTCAATCGAGAAGGAGAGCCTCTTCCCTTGATGATTCAAAAATCCGATGGGGGATTTAATTATGACACCACGGATCTTGCCGCCCTCAGGCACCGGATCTTTGAAGAAAAAGCAGATCGGATCATCGCTGTCGTAGACGCCGGACAAAGTCTTCACTTCCAAATGCTCTTTGCCGCCGCTAAGAAAATCGGTTGGCTCGATCCTTCAAAAGTACAAGCAGAGCATGTCGCCTTTGGTCTCGTTTTAGGTTCAGATGGGAAAAAATTCAAAACCCGGTCAGGAGAAACGGAAAAGCTCATCGATCTTCTCACAGGCGCCATTGATAAAGCTCGCGCCGTTCTACAAGAACGTCTGCCCGACGCCTCCGAGCAAGAAATTGCCACTCTCTCTCACATCATCGGCATCGATGCGGTAAAATATTCAGATCTCTCCACCCATCGTCTAAAAGACTACACCTTCAGTTATGATAAAATGCTCCGCTTCGAGGGCAATACTGCCATTTTCCTCCTTTACGCCTATGTTCGCATTCGAGGCATTAAACGGAAAACCGCTGCCAACATGCAAGAGCTCCTCTCCCACGCCCGCATCGAACTCCATCATCCCTCCGAAATCTCCCTTGGCCTCCACCTCCGCCGCTTCCCCGAGACCCTAGAAACATTCACCCACGATCTTCTCCCCCACAGACTCTGCGAATACCTCTACCACCTCGCAGAAAAATTCAACGCCTTCTTCCGAGATTGCCGAGTCGATGGCTCCCCAGAAGAAAACTCGCGCCTTCTCCTCTGCGAACTCACCTCGAGAGTCCTCCATCAAGGCCTCGAAATTTTAGGCCTAAAAACAGTCGATCGATTGTAATTCTATATCTTGGGGCGTTGCCCCAAACCCCACCAAAGGACTGCGTCCTCTGGACTCCTATTTGTTTTTTTTATTTATTTCGATTTTTCGATAGAAAAATCCAAAAGAAAAAGGGAGTCCAGAGGGCGACAGCCCTGCTATGTGAATCTGTCAACCCATAAAAATTTTCTCCAGCTGTTTTAGGCCTTATTTGCTGTTTGACTAATAGTTTCGGGTTTTTCACGACCTTTAAATTTCTTTAAGGTCTAC
>JAJXYX010000021.1 GCA_021780355.1 bacterium
GGGTTGCCAGGAGTCGTAGACAGGCAGCTTGGAACGATGATTATGCTATTCGCTTGTTGTCAAGAGCGTTCAACTGGAAAGTGTAAAGACTTTTTCATGAAAAGCCCCTGTCTGAAATCTAACTCATTCATTATCAGAACAATACATATCCATAAACTTGCCAAACAAACACTGCCATCAGCTTCTTTTTTATATATTAAAAAAACAAAAGGGAGTCTAGAGGGCGTCAGCCCTTTGGCGGGTCTAAGGGCGGAGCCCTTTAGAGCAGGAGCATCACGAGCTAAAAGCTCAACTCTGCTCAGCCTTCCAGAGCCATAGAGCCGTAAAGAGGGCGGCGTCGATGGGGTGCTTGGACTTGAGGGCTGTTTGGACCTCTTCGTCGGTCATGAGGCAGGGTTCGATGTATTCGAGGGGGTCTAGGGTTTGTTTGCCCTTGTTTTTGGCATTTGCGGCAAAGTAGTAGTAGATGATCTGATCGGTGATTGCGGGGCATTGATAGCATTGGCCGAGGAGGCGGATGTCGTCGGACCAGTAGCCGGTCTCTTCGAAAAGCTCCCTTTGGGCGGCGATGAGGGGGTCTTCGTTCTCTTCGAGACGGCCGCCGCAGCAGCCGAGGATGATCTGTCCGGTTGGGTGGCGGTACTCTTTGTTGAGGATCCAGAGGCCATTTTCGTCTTTGGCCAGGACGATGGTGGCAGGGACGGGCATGTTGAGGGAGGTGTAGGTTCCGGTGTGGCCGTCGGTCCGTTCTAAAATGTCTTGTTTTACATTAAAAAAGCCGCTGTAGACGATGGCGCTTGATTTGATTTTCGGTTGCTTACTCATGATTTTTTTCCTACACATTTATAAAATAGATCGATTTGCCGGTGCAGCTCTTTTTTCTCCCACCAAAACGCCTCTTTGATCCAGTGCTCACCAATTCGATCAGCTAAAAAGTGGCTGGGTAAAATGGTGGTGGGAGGGTAAGGGGTTTCGAGCGTGCTGTTGAAGTAGAGAGAGGCAGTTTCTGGGCCTTTTGTCATGTAGAGCCATGTTCCATAGGCAAAGTGGAGGGGGGAGTCTTCGAGGTTGAAAGAGGCCCTGGGGAATTTTTTAAACATGGCTCCGGCTTCGGCAGTTTTCCCGGTTAAGAGATCGCACCAAATTTCTAAAGCATCGAAAGGAAGTTTTTCTTCTTTGGAGAGTTTGTTTTTTTTTATTTGGGCGAGCGCCTCAAGAACGATAGAGGTTTGCCCTCGGCATAAAAATTTTTGGAGTAGAAGACTCATAGCCCTTAAATTTTCTTTCGAACCGCTCGTTGAGATCTTTTCTTGAAGCAGATGCTTAATGCTGCTTTGCCTTTCCTCTGAGAGTTTGTCGAGAGGCAGAGCGCTGACCTCTTCTTCGCCGTCTAATTCGATGAGAGCGTAAAGGGCGTTGCTGACGAGAGCCTCTGGAACGGGCGATTCTTGAAGACACATTTTGGCGATTTCGACGAGGATCGTTTTCTTCGCTAGCCAAAAAGCGAGCTGGATGGCTATTTGCCTAAGAGTGTCAGAACTTTTTTCCATGAAGGGGAGCGACTGCCAATTTTTTTGCAAACTTTCGATCAGAGGAATTGTATCTGGATGTTTCAAAAGCTCTGGAATGTGGCGTATGGCCAGCAAGATGATCCGATACGCTGCTTCTCGATGGTTTAGCGAACTTTCATGCATCCGGTAAATAATATGCTCTTTTAAAATGCCGAGCAGAGGATGTTTGGGGAATTTTCTCAAAGCCAGTTCCAAACACTTGGCCTCCTCTTCGACATCTCCCAACGCTCCATAGACGAGCGATTTGCCCAAATATTCCAAAGGCGCGCCCGGCGTCCGATAAAGCTTTTCAAATTCTTTCAATGCCAGATGAAAGAGTTTTTCCTTTGCAGCCTTTTGGTTTTCCGCTTTGGCTTTCTCCAAAAGAGCAAGCCCCGCTCGGAAAAGAGCCTCCCTACCTTCCATACGCCCAGGGAAGCACTGGCCGATCCGCCGATATTCTTGCAAAGCCCAGTCATAGAGCTTGTGGCCCAAAAAAGCGTCCGGTACGGCCAAACATCCGACCATGACATTGTGGCTCCCGTCAAAGACTTTCCAGTTTTTGACGGCAAACTCTCCATCTTTATGCAAAAATCCCACATGGCGTCCCGCAGGAGGAATGTGGCTTAAAAACGAAAGCTTTAGCCGTCCATCGAGATAGAATTTAATGTAGTCATCCACTTTTTCAATCGCAATATGGTGCCAATGCTCAGGATGTAAATAAAGATCGGGAACGGACATGACCTGCACATTGTTGCGAAATAAAGAGCAGTGAGCTCCCAGCCAAAGACAGTACCCCTCTTCTAACGTCCTTCGTTCAGCCTCATCTGGCACGCAGAGCAAAAAACCTAACCCCTGGCTTTTTTTGGTCACGCGCACCTCTGCTTCCAAGCGAATATTATGCGCGAAAGAGGCCTCCGATATCATGAACTCGGCCCAATCGGTTACATCGAGGTTCCTTGTGATCGCAATATGCTTGGCGAGCAAAATATTTTCCTGAAATTGCCAGTCAGATTTTTTCTTTAAATCGAGCCTAGCCGTTTCGATCCATTCGGGTTTGCCTTCAATGTAATTTTTCACCTCTCCCATGAGCTCGTTGACCGAGCGGAATCGTTCGCTCGCATTTTTAAGCAGGCATTTTTTACAAATATAGGCAAGCTGATGGGGAATATCTCGGTACGGCGCCATTTCAATTGGATCGATCAGCTGCTCTGAATCGGCCATTTTTCTAAACGCCGCGATCGTTTTTCTCTGAAAGGGAAGCTGCAGCGTCAGCATCTGATATAAAATCACGCCAAGAGCATAAATATCCGTCTGTACAGAAGACGATTTATTCTTCAGCCTCTCCGGCGCCATATAAGCGAGTGTCCCCGTCACCTTGCCAGGTCTCGTTAAATCCTCTTCAGCTCCCAGCCTGCGGCTCGTTGGCAGAGGTTTTTCTTTCTCCAATTGGTCGATGAAATCGGCGATTCCCCAATCTAAAATCATCACCTCGCCGTATTTTCCAACAATAATATTTTCCGGCTTCAAATCCCTATGTAAAATCCCCTTGGAATGCGTATACGCAATCGCTTCGCACACTTGCAGAAAAATTCTAGCCAGCGCCGGAATCGAACGCCCTATCGGATGCAAAGGATCTCCCTTTTTTTCCTGCTCTCTCGAATGCTTTAAAATATGCCTCAGCGTCTCTCCCTCAATATAGGGCATCGTATAGTAGACATCCGGCAGCTCAGTATGAATCGTCAAAATCGGAACAATCGACGGATGCGTCAGCGCCGACGCCACTTCTGCTTCTCTTAAAAACCTCTGCAAGATCGTCTTATTCTTCTGCAGCTCAGGCCGTATCCTTTTTAAGGCAACCTTCCTCCCCACCGCAGGATCTTGCGCTAAATAGACCTCTCCCATCCCGCCGCGTCCCAAAGACTCCAAAATAGCGTACGGGCCAATCGATTGAGGTTGTAAATCTGGTTGCTGTTTCGTTTCCATCGTGCAAACTGTCATCCCATATTCAATGTTATCTCTGCAACTCTTTTTTACGTCTTGTTGAAAAAATAGAAATTTCTATACCCTTTCTTTTTCATCGCCCCTCGAGTTGGGGCTTCGCCCCAAACCCCGTTAAAGGACTGGCGCCCTTTAAAATCCCCTTTGCTTTACAAATTTTTCGATAGAAAAATTTAAAAAAATAAAGGGATTCTAAAGGGCGCCAGCCCTTTAGCGGGGTTTGGGGCGGAGCCCCAATTCGAGGGAATTACAAAACGGACTTTATGAAAAAGGGTATTATTTTAACAGGGGATCGTCCTACGGGGAAGCTCCATTTGGGGCATTATGCTGGGTCTTTGGCCTCTAGGGTTAAGCTGCAAGACGAGCATCGGCAATTTGTGATGCTGGCGGATGCGCAGGCTCTCACGGACAATGCGGAGCATCCGGAGAAGGTAAGAGAGAATATTTTGGAAGTGACGCTCGATTATTTAGCGGTGGGGATCGATCCGAAGAAGACGACGATTTTTGTGCAGTCCTTGGTGCCTTCGATTCCTGAGTTGACGATGTACTTTTTAAATTTGGTGACTTGGAATCGGCTAAAACATAACCCGACGATTAAGTTGGAGATTCAGCATAGGGGATTTGGGGAGGATGTGCCGGCAGGGTTTATGGTTTACCCAGTGAACCAGGCGGCGGACATTACGATCTTTAAAGCGGATTTTGTTCCGGTGGGAGAAGATCAGCTGCCGATTTTGGAACAGACGACGGAGCTGGTCCGTAAGTTTAATCGTTTGTATAAGAAAGAGGTGCTGGTTGAGCCGAAGGCGCTTCTCTCGCAAGTTGCGAGATTGCCTGGGATTGATGGCAAAGCAAAGATGAGCAAGAGCTTGAATAATACGATCAATTTGTCCGATAGCGCTGACGATGTCGCAAAAAAGGTGAAAGGCATGTATACGGATCCGGGGCACCTTCGGGTGGAAGATCCGGGAAAGATTGAGGGCAATTGCGTGTTTATCTATTTGGATGCATTTGCAACGGACGTAGAAAAAGTAGCGGAGATGAAAGAGCATTATCAAAGAGGCGGGCTTGGCGATTCGGTTGTGAAAAAGTATCTTCTTGAAGTGCTGCAAGCTCTTTTGGATCCGATTCGTAAACGAAGAGAAGCTTGGGCTAAAGATCCTGGAGCTGTGATGGAGATTTTGCGAAAAGGGACTGATGTGGCTCGAGAAGCTGCGCATGTTACGATGCAGGAAGTGCGAGAGGCGATGAAGATCAACTATTTTTAAGAAGGTATTCTAAGTAACCTAAGAATAGAAAGAGGAGCAAGAGATTGATAGAATAAGAAATTTTATCCCATTCATCCCATTTTTTTTGCTCGAGAATCTTATGAATATCTTGGTTGCTTTCATTTCCTACATATTCAATGGATAGTATGCGCAAATTTAATTGTTCGCGCTTTTTATAGAGGAATTCTGAATAATAAGCCGGCACCCAAGAGTGGCTGGGCAGCTCGATGCCAAGCGTTTTCGTGAGTAGGCGGGCTGCATTGCCGCTGCAAGTATCAAAGCCAAGCTGTTTCCATTTTGCTCCCTTTCTCGGTATTGTTTTCTAAACCATCCTGGAAAAAGGCCCTGATCCTCCTACTCGGCACCCTCGTTTGCACAGGCAAACGAACAGTATGTTCGGCGCTACGCGCCATGGGCCTCTGCAACGAGGCCGGATTTTCGAAGTTTCACCATTTGTTGAATAGGACTCGGTGGTCCTCTCTTCGTGCAGCGAAGATCCTATTGTTTATGCTGCTACCTCT
>JAJXYX010000103.1 GCA_021780355.1 bacterium
CAAAGAGTTGTGGTGGCACAACAAAAGAAAACATGCTAAAATAGGGACATAAATGATCAAATAATGCCTCCAAAAGCGGACATTTTAAAAAAACGCAAAAGTAGGACATTTCTAAAAAACGCTAACATACCCTTCGAGAGAGAGTTCAGCATCGCTCAAACGACGACAATATTCTCAACACACATGAAGCTCAACCATTTATGAGGATTTTAAAGGGGTTGAAAGACAAGGATCGGCAAGAATGGAACGAAGACGAGAATGCAGTGGTTCATTTAGCTAAAGATCTTTTCAATCTATCGGCAGGATTCAAAAATCCATTATTTAATTTACTTGGTGACGAAGTTTACAGTCTCTTGAGCATAGATAGGCCTGAAGGCAAATCACCAAAAGCTCCTGTTAACACAACCGATTCTTCTAAACAAAAGCAGAACTCTAAAAATAAGAAAAAAGATCCTGCGGCATTTTCTTCATCGTATGCCCTTTCTTTTCTTTCCTTCTCCTAAAAAGAAATTTTCTCCTAAATCCTAGGCGTCTTCTTATGGGACGCCTTGGTCCCTTTGGGGCGAGGGTGTGAGGTACGGTCGAAGACGGGGGTTCGGTGTTTCATCTCCCAGTTTCTCTCTTCTTCCGTTTTGTGAACGGGCTTTCTAGCTAGACGCTCTTGCGTCTCTTTCTCTTTGGCTTGTTTTTTGATTTGATGAGTGGTGGGCTTCCAGTTGGGAGGCGAGGGGAGTTTGCTCTCGAAATTGGCGTCTTCCATCTCTTCGTGATGGATCGATCGAACAACTTGACGGTTAAGCTTCTTCATATGATGGGGAAGATCTTTCATAATCACCTCTTTCTATATCTTGATGTTATTACAAAATCTACTTAATTGTAAGATAATTGTTCAATACCCTTTTCCTTAGTTCTTTAATTATCTTTTTTTTGCTAATGAACATCTGCCATTTTTCATCGCGGACCCGCCAGCCCTTCCAGTTGGGAACCCAGCTGGGGGCGGTCACAACTGTTCCGGGGTGCCAGCCTGGACGCCAGAGCCTCATCTGCCTCTCCTGCCGGCCGATAATCAGATAGGGGAGTCCAAAATAAGAGGCGAGATGCCCAGGTCCCGAATCATTGCCCAAAAAAGCGCCTGATTCATAAAGGAAAGAAGCTAAATCCTCTAGCTGAGGCAATTCAGCGCTTCCCCACTCTTCCCGTTCTCGAGGCGACGTGACAAATACAGGATCATACCCCTCATCTTTCAACCATTTGGCAACCCGTAAAAATTTCGCCTTAGGCCAATTCTTCCAGCTCACGGTGCTTGTCGGATGAATCGCAATCCTTCTCTCATACTTCCTATACTCAATCCCTTCCGGCTTCTCCAAGCCATTCTTCCCCTCGCTCGCATCAAGTAAAAAAAGCTCCTTTAGCGCTCTTTTCACATTCTCCACCATCGTGATGCTCTCGTCAAACACCACATCGCGTCCAGCCCAAAGAGGCCCATGTTTCGACTCTCGGTAATTTGTATACAGCGTATACACCTCCCGTTTCGGTCTTAACCTCAACATAGCTCGAGCCTTCTCCGTATTGTCATGCTGCACAATAATCGCATCAAACCCCGCGAGCCTTTCCTCAACTTCTTCCGGTTTAGGCTGGCATTGACATACTGCTTTTGGCAGCCACTTTCCAAACTGAGACAAATGATCGCTAAACGTCACCACCTCATGCCCCTCTAAACGCAAGTAATACGAAGCGATCTCTAAAATCAACGCATCGCCAATCCCAGCCGCACAGACAACAGCAAATCGAGCCATAAATGTGTGTATTCCTCATGTAATGGGGCTCCGCCCCAAACCCCGCCAAAGGACTGACGTCCTCTGGACACCTTTTTATTTTGTATCATCTTCCGCTGCGGAAGATGATAGATAAAAAAAATAGGAGTCCAGAGGACGTCAGTCCTTTGGCGGGGTGTGGGGCGGAGCCCCACTTATATACTATACAGACTCTTCTTTCTCTTCAGCGTTAGCGATGAGCGCTTCTGAAAGAAGTACGACGCCGGCCATGGAGACTGCGTGGCGCAGTGAGCTTTTGACGACTTTGACGGGGTCGATGATGCCGGCGAGGAGGAGGTCCTCGATGGTTTCTGAGAGGGCGTTGAAGCCGAAGGACTTGCTTTGGCGGGCGAGGACTTCGTCGAGAACGATGGAGGCGTCTAGGCCTGTGTTGGCGACGATTTGGCGGAAGGGGGCCTCGCAGGCTTTGCAGAGGATGTTAGCGCCTATGAGCTCTTCGGGGGAGAGGGAGAGCTGGGCGGATCTGCCGGCTTGGAGGAGAGCGACGCCTCCGCCAGGGACGATGCCCTCTTCGAGAGCGGCCCTTGTGGAGTTGAGGCTGTCTTCATACATCTGCTTTTTCTTTTTCATTTCCGATTCAGTGGGAGCTCCAACCTGAATGAGGGCGACGCCGCCTTGGAGTTTTGCTTTGCGCTCTTCGAGCTTTTCTTTGTCGTATTTGGAAGAAGCTTTGGCGCTTTGCGCTTCGAGCTGCTCGATGCGCGCTCGGATCGATTCGGGGGCGCCTTGGCCGCCGACAAGGGTGGTTTTGTCTTTGGTGATCGTGATCTGGTCGGCATGGCCCAATACTTCAGAGCCAACGTCTCGGAGGATGTAGCCTTTTTCCTCGGTCACGAGCTGGGCGCCGGTGAGGATAGCGAGATCTTCGAGCATGGCTTTGCGGTTGTCGCCGAAGCCGGGAGCTTTGACGGCTGCGATCTTGAGCGAGCCGCGGAGTTTGTTCACGACGAGGGTCGATAGTGCGTCGCCCTCTAGGTCATCGGCGATGATGAGGAGCTCTTGCCCTGCTGCCGCTACTTGCTGCAAAATGGGGAGGATCTCTTGCGCAGACGCAATTTTTTTGTCGGTGATCAAAATGGCAGGATGGCTCATTTCGACTGTGAGCTTTTCATTGTTCGTGCAAAAATAGGCGCTGATGTAGCCCTTGTCAAACTGCATCCCTTCGACAAGCTCAATCGTGGTCTCAGTGCCTTTTCCTTCTTCAATCGCCACTACGCCCGTCTTGCCGACTTTTTCAAAACACTGCGAAATCATCTCGCCGATCTCGGTATTGCCAGAAGCGGAAACAGTCGCAATATTGCGCGTCTCTACGCTATTTTGAATGCAAACGGCTATCCGATCGATCTCTTCCAACACCTTTTCCAAAGCTTTGTCCATCCCTCGCTTGATCGCAGTGGGATTCGCGCCGGCCGCGATGTTCTTCATCCCCGCTTGCACAAGCGCTCGAAGCAAAACGATCCCCGTCGTCGTCCCATCACCCGATTTTTCTTTGATCTTTGCCGCAACTTCCTTCCCCATCGCAACGCCCATATTCAAAAAAGGATTTTTGAGCTCGAGATCCTTGCAAATCGTATAGCCATCGCTAGAGATCATCGGAGAGCCCCAAGAAGCGTCAATCCCTACATTCCTTCCGCGAGGTCCCAATGTCATCGCAACCACTTCAGCTAAATGCTCAATCCCATCGCGTAAAAACACGCGCGCATCTTCTTCGAAAACTAATTCTTTTGCTTTTGTATTCATCGATTCCTCTTTTGTTTTAATGACAAACTCTTAAGCTGAAGATCTTATAAGAAATTTTATTATGGATCAAGTCTTAACACGGCGAGTTTTTTTTGGGGCGCTGCCCCAAGCCCCGCCAAAGGACTTCGTCCTCTGGACTCCTGTTGTTTTTTATACATCATCTTCCGATGCGGAAGATGATATTACAATATACCGTTCGTGATTCAAGAATTGACTATTCGACGGGTTCAAAGCGCCAAAAATCGATCGCCGCAAAGTGGGTTGTATGCATCCATACTAGCCCACTTTGCGGCGATCGATTTTTGACAGCTTTTAATCCCGTCCAATAGCCGATTCTTGAGTCACGAACGGTATAAATTAGGGCCCAGAAGTTGTCAGTCCTTTGGCGGTTTTTTTTTGGCGGAAAAGTGCGATTTGACTATTGATCTTCTAATAACTTTTCAAAGGGGATGATATGACTGAAAAAATGCTCGGAAGTAATCGTAGAGGCTAATGTTCCTTCGTAAATTAAAACAGGTCTTACAGACATGGTTTTGGGAATTTTTAGTTTTTTTATTTTTTCTTTGACGTCAGTCATGACGGTAGAGGTGATCTGTTTACGGAATTTAATTTCGCAAATATAGAGAGTATATTTAGTTTGGATGAGCAAATCGATTTGACAAGATTCTGTTCGTTTGGTTTTGCGCTGGAAATAGGGAGATGCGCTTAAAATGGATGCAGGAGAGATGTGTAGGATTCGCTGTAGAGCTTCTAGATTGTTAAGTACCAGATTTTCAAATTGCAATCCCATCATCATTTCCCATTCAGGTAGTTCTTCAAGATGAAGATGTTGGTAGAGCCCTTGGTCAATAAGATTTTTTTTAGGTTCAATATAGTTAAGAAAAAAACGAAGGTAGTTGTCTTTTAATCGATATTGATAAATTTTTGATCTTTTCTTATTTCCATTCCAAACGTAATCTCTAGAAATAAATCCGCATTGTTGTAGAGCTAGGAGCATTTTGCTAAAACCGCCGGTTGGTGAAATTTCTAAAGCATGACATAATTCTTGTTGTTGGACGCTGCCATGCGTGAGCAGTTTGATGATTTTTTTATAATCGTCGGTACGGGAACTAAAAATGTCATTGAAGATTTTTTCAAATTCTTCAACGAGAATTCCCCCTTTAGAAAAACACATTCTTTTTAAGTTTTCTTCGGCTGTTTGATCGGGATTGATTTCCTCGAGATATCTGGGAACGCCGCCAGTTACGCAGAGGAGTTTAAATTTTTCGTAGGGAGAAACGAGCCTTTTTCCCCAGAATTGATTGGCATCATAAAGAGGCATTTCTTCTAGATTGATGGTAAGAGAAATTCTTCCCATGAACCCTTTATCTTGCAAAATGTTCTCTTCAATCCATGAAGAGACAGATCCGCAGAGTACTAAAATCAACTCAGGGTTCTTTTTGAATTTTGTATCCCAGACTCCTTTTAACTTTGCGGCAAAATCTTTATCTTTCCCAGCCATCCAAGAGATCTCATCAAGAAAAATGATAACTCGGCCTTTGGAAGTGAGTTCGGCCAAAGTAGATAAAGCTTGATTCCAATTGTCAAATTTCATTGAAGGGAGGTTGAATTTTAATCCGAGGAGCTCTCCAAAGTGATCCAGTTGGTCTTTATTGGTGATTTGTTCTCTTGGCGCTAAGCCATAAAACTCTAGAAAGCGTGTAGTTTCGCCGAAATGCTCAATCAGCGTGCTTTTCCCGATGCGGCGTCTTCCGCTGCAGACGATAATGCCAGCTACCTTTCTCTTTTTGAATTCCTTTAATTGCTCTAATTCTTTCTTTCTTCCTATGAACATGAGTGGCTCTTTTTGACTTGAAAATAACATATTGTCGATTTCAAGTCAAAAAATACTGCTGAATATTTTGACTTGAAATCGACATATTGTCGTTTTCAAGTCAGAGTTTTTAGCTGATTAAGCTTACGGGGAATAGATTTAAGGTGTTGATTTTCAACGATTTATATTGATAAATATCTCATTTATCAAATAAAAATTTCATGTTCGCGGTCGTCTGTTTTATCATCTTCCGCCTCGGAAGATGAAGAATAAAAAACAAAAGGAGTCCAGAGGACGTCAGTCCTTTGGCGGGGTTTGGGGCAGCGCCCCAAAAAAAAGGCAGCTCATGCATTTTTGTTGACTTCAGGAATTTTTTTTGTAACAATGGTCGACATTTCGGTGGCATCGCCAAGTGGTAAGGCAGAGGCCTGCAAAGCCTCCATCCTCAGTTCGAATCTGAGTGCCACCTTTTTTTAGGGAGTGTAAGTTTCTTGCTGTATCTCGTCTCCACTCCTATTGGTCATTTGCAAGATATTACGCGTCGCGCTTTAGAGGTGTTGGGGCGGGTCGATTTTATTTTGTGCGAAGATACGAGGCGCAGTTCGATTTTGCTGCAAAAATATGAGATCCAAAAGCCTTTGGTCTCTTTTCATAAGTTCAACGAAGCGAAAATTCAAGAGAGAATTCTATCTGATTTGCGGGAAGGGAACGAAGTTGCCTTGATTTCTGATGCGGGGACTCCTTGCATTAATGATCCGGGGCTGGCTTTGGTGCAGGCGTGCATTGCGGCAGAGATTCCGTTTACAGCGATTCCTGGGGCGTGCAGCGTGATCCAGGCGCTGGTTCTCTCGGGATTTGATTCTTCAAGATTTCAGTTTGTTGGGTTTTTTCCGAAAAAAGGGTTGAGGGATGTGCTTAAAACCCTTTTGTATTATCCCGGCACTTCGATTGGGTTTGAGAGTCCTGAGAGGGTGATGAAGACGCTTGCTTTGCTGGATGAGTTGGATTCTGAGCGCCAAGTTGCGGTTGTGAGAGAGATGACCAAAACATTCGAAGAGTGTCAAAGAGGCAGCCCGAAAGAGCTGATGGAGCACTTTGGCAAGGCGGCGTTGAAAGGGGAAGTGGTGATGCTGATCGCGAAGAGGGAGATGCCGGAGGGGGATTTACCCTTGGATGAGCTGATGCAGCTTTTGCAAGAACTTCACGGCTTGCCGTTAAAAGAGGCGATCAAATTGGCGGCTCAGCTGAAAAACATGCCGAAGAGCGCTGTGTATAAACAGGCCCATGAAACCGTATGTCCTTAGAAGAGTCTTTAAAACGGTATTTTGGTTACAACAGTTTTCGCGAGCATCAGCGAGAGATTGTGGAAGCGATGCTGGCAAAGCGCGACGTGCTGGCGATTTTGCCGACGGGCGCGGGTAAATCGATTTGCTACCAGCTTCCGGCTTTGATGATGCAGGGAGTGGCCGTTGTGGTCTCACCACTCATTTCTTTGATGCAAGATCAAGTGGTGAGTTTGTCGAAAGACGGACTGCCCGCTGCTTTTCTCAATAGCAGCTTGCCCTATGAGGAAATTCAAGCGGTGCTGAGAGATTTGCATGAGCTAAAGCTTTTGTATGTTGCGCCGGAGAGATTTGCAGATCCTCGGTTTATCTCCTCTTTAAAACAAGCTCATGTTTCTCTTTTTGCGATTGATGAAGCTCACTGCATTTCTCAGTGGGGCCACTCTTTTCGGCCTGATTACAGACAGCTTTCCTTATTAAAAAGAGAGTTTCCATCTGTGCCGATTATCGCACTTACAGCGACGGCAACCGACGAGGTGAAGGGCGATATAGCAGCTCAGCTTTTGCTAAAAGAGCCGCTCCTCATTAAGGCGAGCTTTGATCGGCCGAATTTGAGTTTTACGATTCAGCTGAAAAAAAATCCGATGGATCAGCTGCGCAGTTTTTTGGCCAAGCATCCGGGTGAGCCGGGCATTATTTATGCAGCTACCCGGGCGTCCGTTGATGAAACCTACGCAGAGCTTAAAAGCGAATATCCTCTGATGGGGAAATACCACGCAGGCCTTTCAGATCGAGAGAGAGCCCAATATCAACATGATTTTCTCCATGGAGAATGCCTTCTTATGGTAGCGACTGTTGCTTTTGGCATGGGCATCCATAAACCGGATATCCGGTTTGTTGTGCATCTAGATATGCCTCGCTCTCTTGAACAGTATTATCAAGAAGTGGGAAGGGCTGGCAGAGACGGTCTGCCGTCAGAATGTTTTATGCTCTACTCGCCGCAAGAGCTGAAGCTCTACACCCTTTTTTCCCAGCAAATAGCCGATGAACCTCTGCGGCAGATGGCAAAGGCTAAAACGAATAAAATGTATCAGTTTTGCCAGTCTGTGCAATGCCGCCGCAAAGGGCTGCTCAACTACTTTGGCGAAGTGTATGTTGCTTCGAACTGCGCTTCTTGCGATAACTGCCTGTCTGAAACAGAGCTCATTGATGAGACCGTCAATGCGCAAAAAATCTTATCCTGCGTGTATCGGTTGGATCAGCGCTTTGGCGCGAAATATGTCATCGATGTTCTTCGAGGCGCCAAACTGAAAGAGATTTATGACCGAGGCCATGACCGCCTTTCCACTTACGATCTCATGTCGGACTACTCTGAATCGGATCTTCGCTACTACATTGACGTGCTCATCGAAAAACGCCTTCTTGAACGGACGGAAGGGCAGTACCCCATCCTTCGTTGGACGGACCTCTCTCTACAAGTCACCCGCGGACTGGAAAAAGTCTTTATGCCTAAAAAAGCTAGCCGTACACGCCAGCGCAAAGCTAAAGACGATCTCGAATGTGACCAAGAACTGTTTGCTCTTCTGGCAGAGCTTCGGACAAAACTCGCGCAAGAGGGCAGAGTTCCGGCTTACGTTATTTTTGGAGACCGCACGCTCATCGAGATGGCCAAAACGTATCCCGTCACGCAAGAGGCTATGATGCGTATCAATGGAGTTGGCCCTGTCAAATGGATCAAATACGGTTCGATTTTTCTCGATGCAATCAAAAAACATAGCTCAAAGCGCGCGATGATCGCGCGGTAGCGTTTTTTTTAGAGAGAGTTGCAAAGTCTTGGCAATTGGCTGAGTAAATAAAAAGGAAGCGTGGCAATGGGGTGCGATTTTTTTGGCGTGGAGCTGCAGATTCGAATTCCAAAAGGGGATTTTTTCTCTTTTAAAAACACATGCATAGAACGAAGTTTGCCGGTAGGTCCGGCCTTGACTTCGATCGGAATCATTTGAGAGCCTGCCGTGACGATATAATCGACTTCAGCCGCGCTATCTTTTTTTTCTCGTTCCCAAAAATGCAGCTGCGTTCGATCGTGCGGATTTGCGTAGGCAATGAGTTCTTGGCCTACAAATTGTTCTGCTAAAGCGCCTGAATGGATAAGTGTTAAATCTTCTCGAAAAAAAAGCAAGGGATCGACTTTCAGGGCAGTTTGCAGCATGCCTATATCAAGATAAAGGAGTTTTTGTACTTTGGGTTTTACTTGCAGCTGAAGCGGCATGCCTCCTGCAGAAGTGGCTAAAATAGGATTAAGAAGTCCAGCCCAGCTCAATTGATCTAGCGCCGTTTGCAAATCGCGAGATTTTGCATCAGGATCAATGAAGGAATATTTAAATCGAAGTCCGATAGATTCTGGAGCTCGATCGAATAAAATTTGTAAATAGCGATATTGTGTTTTCGTTGCATATTTTGCCATATCAGCTCGGTATAAATCGATGAGCGTCATTAAGTAATTTTGGCAATTTTGCAACGATTGAGTAGCTTGATATTTGGCTATGGCGCCAGGCATCCCTCCGACAAAAAAATAAATTTTGACCAGTTCCATAAATCTTTCATGAACAGCTTGTCCAATTTCCATTGTCCAATCAAATTCTAGAATAAATTGGATGAGTTGTTCTTCGTTCATGACGTGGAGAAATTCTAGAAAAGAAAGTGGGCGCATATAGATGGATTGTATACGGCCGACAGGGAAAGAGATGTTTTTATCAACGAGAGCAAACTCTAGTAGAGAACCTGCTGCAATGACATGAAGATCGTTCATTAATTCTTTAAAATATCTAAGCGATGCAATGGCTTCAGGGCACAGCTGTATTTCGTCGAGGAACAGTAATGTGCTTCCAGGGTGAATATGAACTTTTAAGGCTAGCTCAATGTCTCGGATGATTTTTTTAGGATCTAGATCTCTAAAGCAATCTTTTAACGACGGCTTGAGCTCAAAATTGACGATCACAGTTTGAGCAAAATTTTCCCTGCCGAATTTTTCAATTGTGAAACTTTTGCCAACCTGTCTAGCTCCCCGAATGAGTAGAGGCATGCGGAGCGGTTCGGTTTTCCAGCGATTGAGTTCGTCTTCAATAGATCTATCCATAGCACAATCTTATCAAATTGGATATTTTTCGGGGGGTATTTTATCCAATTTTGGCTACAATTCGTGCTGTACTTCGTAACATTTTAATCGTTAGTTGGATGTAAAATAAATTTCAAAATCTTGGGTCGAGGAGCATTGTAAAAATGGATCTTTTATGGTATTGTCGTATTCTTTTGGTTTGTAAGATGTTATGGCCAGGAGGTTGGATTAAGCTATGTTTCAATGTGAAGTTCCGGCGAGCGGAAATGAGGGAAGTTATTATCCATTTTTAGAGTCTGACGAGAGGCGAAGCCTCTAGATGAACGGAGCCATTTTCCTGCATCGCTTTTTCATTGGTCCCCTCTTTCAGGGGATTGGACAAAGGAGGACTCTGGTTATACGCAGGAGCTCATTGGCGAGGCAGTGCGAGTTGCAGAAACGGCGAACGCTATTGCCCTGCAGCATGTGGCAGCTGCGTCTCAAAAGTCTGAAATTCGCTGCACTGAACCTCTTTTAAAGCGCAAAAGAACAGAAGTCCCGTTAGAACGGATGAAGTTTTCGCCATTATCTAAGCTGTCTGTTGAGACAGCCGAATTCCAGGATATTGAATTTTTAGCTCAAAAGATTTCTGAATATTTAAAAAATCGTCGTCTTACTATCGAAGAAAAAAAAGAATTGGTTGTGCTGATTGTTTCAGAAAAAGATCTTTCTATGAGAGATCAAACGATTTTGAAAAGCCGCATACAATTTTTGCTAAGAAATTCTTTTCTCCAACAAAGGCGATCGCTGATAGAAGAGCTATTTAGAGACATTCGAGCGAGATCTAACTACTCAGGAATAGACTTTTCTGTGCAGCAGAGAAGAATGGAAAGAATTAACGAGCTGTTATGTAAAATCTTAAAGTGAGCTCTCTTCAATATATATACCGTTCGTGACTCAAGAATCGGCTATTGAACCAGTCCAATAGCCGATTCTTGAGTTACGAACGGTATACCCAAGGTAATTCAAAATTTGGCCGCTAGGCGGGAGATCGCTGCCAAAAATCGATTGTTACAAAGGGGATAGTATTAAATCCAATACAATCCCCCTTTGTAACAATCGATTTTTGGCGCTTTGAACCCGCCTAGCGGCCAAATTTTGAATCATCTTCGGTATAAAGATTTTTCAATGCTTCGATTTGATCTGGGTGGGCGAGAGTTGCTACTGCATAGAGCGGTTTCGAGAGAATGTTTTCATGCGTTGTATAGTTGCCCGCCCAAAATCGAACGCCTATTTGAGAATGTTTGTGCTCTTGGAGAAATTGATGCATGCTTCTTAAAGTCGAGCCTAGTCCGCTTTTCACTTCAATAGGAAGTACCGTATGGTTCATGTCATATAGATAATCAACTTCTGCTAAAGAACCTGAAGATTCTCTTTTCCAAAAATACAATTCTATTTTTGCGCTAGGCGAAGCGTAAGCAAGGAGTTCTTGTCCGACAAAAGCTTCTGTAATTGTTCCCCGGTTGAGCAGATCTTTGTCCGGATTTAAAAACCATGCAGCAAGATCTAGTCCTAGTAGAGCTTGTGAGATGCCGACATCAAGAGAGATGACTTTGAATTTCTCTAAATTAACTTCTGCACCAAGTCTTTAAGTGCCAGTCTATTAATCTCTTCATGCTTAAAAAGTAAACCAAGTTAAGGAGTTTATGTTTTAAATATAAATCAAAAAAATATTTTTTTTGCACGAAAAATAAACCATTGTCTTTTGGGTTCATTTCGATATAGTGCTTCTGGTTGAAAGGCGCCTAAAAGGACCGCATTGAAAGCTTTTTGGGTCTGATTGAGGTGGAACGGATCAAGTTTTTTCTGTTTTTATCTATGCCCTAGATGGATAGATCCTATTGCGCCTAGGTCCCCAGAAAGGTCATTGCACGAGCCGAAGAAACTTGGCGCAAACTACAGCGCTTGAGCTTCTTGATCGAGCTCGCGAGAACAAATTCGCTCTTTAGGATTGAGCGCTACCATTTTTTGAATCAGTTTAAATTGAGGCTGATCTCCCAATGCATGAGCTGCTTGTAGAACGTCTTCATAATAGGCCTGTCCTCGAGAAAGAAAGTCCCCTTCGATTTGCACTCCATAGAGATTTAAGAAGGTGATCCCTAAGCCATACACGTCGCCTTGACCGCCCTGTCTTCCTGCTTGGCGCGGACCCTTTTCTGATAAAAAAACCTCGGGGGGAAGATAGGGAGGAGTTCCAATTACCTCTTGCTGTTTAAAATTTCCGATATGATAAAATTTCCCAGATGTATCGAAATCTGTTAAAAAGGCTTTCCCGTTATGAAGTAACGCGTTTCCTGGCTTAATATCGCGATGAATGATTTTGAGTTCGTGCATTTCATGAAGCGCAGCGGAAAGGTCTTTTATGATGCTGATTTTTTCAGCTTCACTTAGCGGAGTTTTTATAGCTTTATCTAAGCTGCCCTGATTGCATAAAGGAATGAAAAAACGTACTTTATCAAGGTCTCGGTATTTTCCTGAAACAGATGTATATTCTACAACATGGGTGATATGTGTACAGCCTTTTGCTGATTGCAAAGCGGCATTATTCACGAGTTCGGTTCCGATAGAATTGGCATCTTCTTCCGTGATATTGCAAGATCGTAAAGAGGCGTATTTTTCCCCAGTGTTCAGGTGAATAGCCAATGAAGCTTGTTTACTGGCGCCTCCTCCAAGGATTTCGTCGCCTTCGGTTTTGTGTCGATTCAGGAGTAAGAAAAAATCTCCTTGAGGTGTAACGACTAAAGATCGGAGTAGAGCATTTTGCGGATGAATCATAATGGCTTTTCCTTCTAACTTTGCTCTTTGAACGTAATCAGATGCATTCATTCTAATATGGTCCCGCATCGATTCGCCCGCTTTTCCAGCAAATACTGCCTGAATGGAGTTGTCGAGTTCATTAGGAACGGAATTCCACCAGTTTGAAATGCTTTTAAAAGAGATGTTAGAAATGCTCATAATTAACTACCTTGTATGGTTAACTAAAATATATTATATCATAATCATATTAACTTTTCAAGTTTTATATAATATTGATAATATAATCGTAAGTTATTGGTTGTCAGTTTGATGGTTGTGCTATATGCCCGTTCAGCCTTAATGCTACCCAAAAAGAACGCGTTGCAAGCCCCTTAAATCGAATAAAAAATTCGGGTCAATATTTAATTAATATTAACCAGAACTTTTTATTCGATTTAAGGGGCTTGCAACGCGTTCTTTTTGGGGGCGATTGAGGTGGAACGGGTATATAGTGATTCCGGTTGAAAGGCGCCCAAGATTTTCGTTGTAACTATTCACTTTTCCAACTATTTTGGCAGGGTCCTATGATCTTCGAATAGTAACCCTGCCAAAATATACCGAAGAAAGCTGAAGAATCGGCTTATAGGCGGGATTGAAAGCTGCCAAAAATCGATTGTCGTAAAGGGGGGTAGTATCGAGGCAATACACCCCCCCTTTACGACAATCGATTTTTGGCGCTTTGAACCCGCCTATAAGCCGATTCTTCAGCTTTCTTCGGTATAGTTGAAAAATTGAACCGTTAAAACAAAAATCTGGGGTGCCTTTCAACCAGAAGGACTATATAACCGATATTTTGCAAGTTGTTGGGATTTTTTTGCGGAAGTACGCAGTTTTTTTGCAGATAAGGTACACCGTATCCGGAGAATCTTGGAGCAACGGATCAATGACAATTTTCAAATTATTCATTTGAGCCCAATAAAATTAGGTTAAATACTGCTTGGGTGTCTTTCAACCGGAAGCGCTATATACATAATGTAATGTTAAAAAAATCGTATTTTGATAAGATGTTCTTGTTTGTTTTTTAAAATTGTAATTTTAATGAGGTCTATTTATGTCCGTTTTTGAGAATGTAAGTAATGTTTCTTGTCCCTCTCTTTTTGATGGAGAGCCTTCCTTAAAGAAAAGAAAATTATCTAATGGAAAAGAGGAAAGAGTGTCTGCGATTTCGAATCAATCTTTATCCGTTTCCGATCGTTTTCTGCCTAATCGCCTGGCTATGAGCGAAGCGCGAACTGCAGATGCTTATTTGTTGAAGCCTCCAAGGACTGTTTATGAGCAGGCGTTGATGAAAGCCCTTATTCCTAGCTACAGTTCAAAAACTTTATTGAGCCGAGTTCCTGAGCCTTTTCAAATTTCTCGCGAATTAGAGGCTGTTTGGCAAATGCCTAGCAAACCCTTGTATTCATTTAATCCAGAAGGAGGTGGAACGGCCTCTAATGATTTTTATAATCATCCCCTTGATTGGGGCCGTAATATTTATTTTGCCGTCGAATCCGCTGTTTGGGCGGTTGATTCATTAAAAAAGGGACCATCTATGTTAACATCGCTCCCTGACGATACGATGATTAATTCTATAAAAAGCAGTCCGGATCTTAACGAAATTGCTATTGGTAACGAACGTTCTACTTTATCTCTGTTTGATTTAGAAGCGCAGAAGATTAGCTTAAGCCGCCAAGTGGATTTATTAGATGAAAAAAGAGCGACTTGTCTTGCCTGGAAGAAAGAGGGGGCTGAATTGACTGTGGGACTTACTGGTTCTATCCTTCATTTTGATAAGCGGCAAGAGAGTAAAGCATGGGAAATTCCTTTAGAGCCCGAAAGAAATACCTGTTCCGTTGAATGGAATGCATCGGATGTTCTTCTTGGAACAGGAAGCGATGCTAACATGTTAAGGATTTTTGATGCGCGTTTGGCGGAGGCGGAAAAACCTATTTATAAGCTTGCAACGCAAGCTGCAATTAAAGCCTTGCAGTGGAATCCCAATCATCCAGAATGGTTAGCAATGGGAACCGGAACTGGAGATAAACATTTGCATCTTATTGATCTCGACGAAAAGAAGAGCGTTTGTAAAGAAAATACCGGTTTTCAGGTTTGCGACTTAACTTGGTTGGATGAAGATCATTTCATGGTGGGAGCTGGTTATGGATCAACAAAGTCTGAGGAATTGTCAGTTTGGCGCTATAGGAAAACGATTCAAGGTCTTAAAAGAGAGGGGGTCATTGCAGATGTTCAGGGAGGACGAACCTTAAATCTTGTTAAAGAACCGAGGAAAGATGGGAGCTCGGTGAAAATTTCTTCTCATTGCAGCAGTATTGGCGGGACAAGACAGGCTGTCTCTGTCTGGGAGGTGAAAAATATAGAAGCGTGTGATCAGTATGAAAAGAGAAGGGGTCGAAAATCTTCCTCGATGAAATCATGGGATGTGCGGTGACGTGGCAATGACTTTCTTTCTAATCATCGATTTTTGAGTTGAAAATCGGCGCAAAAGAACCTGAAAATCGACAGAACTTTAGTTTGTAGACATCCTCTAAGTTGTTTTATACTGAAGAAAGTTGAAGAATCGGCTTTAGGCGGGTTCTTTACTTTTCTTCGGTATAAGCAAGCGCCTCCCTTTGCTACGCTATGATCTTTCCACCTCGGAAGATCAAACAACAAGTAAATAGGTTTCCAAAGATTGAGTCCTTTGGTGGGGTTTGGGGCGAAGCCCCAAGAAGAAAAACCCCTGCATATTCAATTTTTATCCATCTATGATATAACGTTGCCAATCAGGAAATGGGGAAGAGTCATGAGAAAGATGGCGCTGAGAGAGTTGGCAAGGCATGTTGGCGTGGAGGTGGAGACAGACGAGCTGATTGAAGGGTATCGGATAGATAGCCGGCTTGTGGAGATTGGGGATTTGTTTTTTGCGCTGAAGGGAGAGCGCGCAGATGGGCACGAGTATTTATGCGACGCGCGGGCGAAAGGCGCTGTGGCGGCTGTGGTGGATAAGAGTTATGAGGGGAGTGGTTTTGGTCTAGAGCTGATTCGAGTCGATGATGTGAAGAGGGCGCTTCAGGAGATGGCTCGGTTTTCTTTGAGGTTTAAACCTGTATTTGTGGTAGGGATTACTGGATCTGTTGGAAAAACAACGACGAAAGAATTTGTAGCGACGCTGCTTGAGGGAAAATATAGCGTGGGTAAGACTCCAGGCAGCTATAACTCGCAAGCGACGCTGCCGCTGACGGTGCTAAACCGAGGAGATGAGAAAGTGCTCGTGCTCGAGATGGGCATGAGCCAGCCGGGAGAGATCGAGAGGCTCGTTGAGATCGCGCCGCCAGATGTGGCTCTCGTGACGAAAATCGCTTTGTCCCATTCTGCTTTTTTCCCAGGGGGAATCGAGGAGATCCGCCAAGAAAAGATGAACATTTTTTCCCATCCTAAAACCAAAGTAAAAATCGTCCCTGATCCTTTGTGTTTAGCATGTTTAGGCAAAGATGCTGTGTATTTTTCTCAAGAAGATAGAGACGCCGATTATTTTCTTTGGGCGTCGGATGAAATAGGATACGTCGATGAAAAAGCAGTTAGGGCGTTTCAGTTTGATTTGCCTTTTAAAGAAGCTCATATGCTGAATAATGTGCTGGCAGCGATCGCTATTTGCCGGCAAATGTCGATGCAGTGGGACGAGATCCATCATCAGATCCCTAAATTAAAAAAACCGGCTATGCGCTTTGAAGAGAGAGAAGAGGCGGGAGTGCGGCTCATCAACGACGCTTATAACGCCAATCCCGAGTCGATGAAAGCGGCCTTATCTAGCCTGCCGCAGCCTAAAGATGGGGGAAAGAGGATAGCGGTCTTGGCGAGCATGAAAGAGCTCGGTGCATTTTCAGAGGAGTCCCATCGGGACGTCGGTCTTTTTGCCCAAAAATTTGTCGATCATCTTTTAACGCTGGGAAGCGAAGCTGAGCTTTTAGCTCAGACATTTTCCGAGGCGCAAAAACCCTCGGAGCATTTTTCCGATTTGCAAGAAGTCGCAAAACGGCTTGGCGAGCTGATGCGCCCTGGCGATGTGGTGCTGCTTAAAGGCTCGCGCAGCATGCGGCTCGAAGAGCTGCTCGAACACATTCATCCTCAGGGGGGAAGGTAATTCATGCTGCTTTTGCTCGTCGAATGGCTCCGCTCTTTAGGAGTTAAAATCCCTTTTGCCTTTACCTATTTTTCCTCTCGGATGATTTTAGCCTCCGTTACTGCTCTTTTGCTCACGATTTTTTTGGGGCCCCGTTTTATTAAAAAGCTCTACGAGCTTAAAATTGGCCAGCCGGTGCGAAGCGTGGACGATTGTCCCTTGCTTGCAGAGCTGCATGGAAAGAAAAAAGAGACCCCGACGATGGGAGGCGTTTTAATCCTTTCTTCTATGCTTGTCTCTTTATTGCTTTGGATGGATTTGCGCCATATTTTCACATGGATTTTGTGTTCGACGACGCTATGTCTCGGCGTGCTTGGCGGCTGGGATGATTATTTAAAGCTCCGCTATAAAAATAGCAGGGGACTCACGGCCCGCAAAAAATTCGGCGTGCAAATCGCCTTTTCAGCTTTAGTTGCCCTGTATTTGCTTTACCCTCCCTTGACCCACATGCTTGCAGGGGAAAAAATGTTTCGCGCTCCGATCGCTAAAGAGCAAACCCACCGGTCTGAGGGACGAGTAAAACAAGATAGAAATGCAAGCCAAACTCTTTCTACAGATGAGTATATTGCTAGAGTGTATGTGCCTTTTGATAAAGATCCTATTTTAGTCTTGGATGGGGCTGCAAAAATGTTTGCTTTTTTACTGATTATTCTCGTCATTACAGGTTCCTCGAACGCGGTCAATTTAACTGACGGGCTCGACGGCTTGGCGGCTGGATGTTTAGTCATGGTGTCTTTGGTCTTGGGCCTTTTTGCATTTTTTTCCAACCACATTGATTTGGCCCGGTATCTGAACATTTTGTACATTGAAGGCAGCGGAGAGATCGCCGTCTACTTGCTGGCTCTTTCTGGCGCCGCTCTCGGATTTTTATGGTACAATGGGTATCCAGCCCAGGTATTTATGGGAGATACGGGCTCTTTGGCGCTCGGCGGCGTTTTGGGCGTCTCTTCGGTGCTCTTGCGAAGAGAGATGCTCTTGGCTGTTGCGGGAGCGATTTTTGTGGCGGAAGCTCTTTCTGTGATCATCCAAGTGCTGAGCTATCGTTACAGAAACAAAAAAAGGGTGTTTCTTTGTGCGCCATTGCATCATCATTTTGAGTACAAAGGCTGGCCCGAAACAAAAGTGGTGATCAGATTCTGGATCATAAGTCTTCTTTTTGCCATCATTGCTGTATTGTCGTTGAAATTTCAGTAGGAGCTGTTTTGCAACATGTGCTCATGATCGGTTTAGGGATAAGCGGCCAGGCTGCTGCAGCCTGGCTTTTGTCGCAAGGATTTTTTGTTTTTGCGGTAGATAAAAAAGCAAAAGATCTTCGCGCTTTGCCTTCTGTCATTTCTCTTTTAGAAAAAGGTCTTATTCTCTATTCCGAAGAAGAGCCGATCTCTTTTGCCTCGATTTCTTTGGCCCTCATTTCGCCAGGAATTTCTTTGCGTCATCCCCTTGTGCAACAAGCTCTTGTCCATGGGATCGAGGTCATTGGCGAGGTGGAGTTTGCTTTGCGCCATCTTCGCAATCGCTGCGTAGGAATCACGGGAACGAATGGCAAAACGACCACGACGCTGCTTACGGCTCATCTTTTGCAATCGAGCGGTTTAGCAGCGCGCGCTCTTGGCAATGTGGGGTTCCCTCTTTCCTCTTATCTTTTCGAAGCTCGGGATGATGAGATTTTGGTGTTGGAGCTGAGCTCCTTTCAGCTCGAGACGATGCAAACTCGCTCGCTTCTAGGCGCCGCCATTTTAAACATCACGCCGGATCATTTGGATCGGTATGATTCGATGCAGCAGTATGTGGATGCAAAAATGCGCATTGCGTCTTGTCTCATCAACGAAGAAAATTTCTTTGTCTCTTCTCAAGCTTATTCATGGACAAAAAAGGGGCATATTCTCGACGCTTCTTCTTCTGAAAATGTGCAGGCGGCTTTTCGTCTTTCTTCTCTATTCGGCGTGACTTCATCGGAATGCACAAGGGCACTTTCTACGTTTAAAAAGCCTCCTCATCGCATCGAATGGGTTGCTGAGAAACGCGGTTCCGTGTATTACAACGATAGTAAAGCGACAAATGTGGAAGCAGTTTTGCATGCTGTGAATTCTTTGCCGGGCCCTTTAGTGATTTTAATCGGCGGCTTGGACAAAGGAGCTCCTTATACGCCTTGGATTGCATCTTTTCGCGATAAAGTGAAAATGTTGGTTGCATTTGGCCAGGCAGCGTTTACAATGGAGTCGCAGCTTGCGTCGTCTCTCCCTTTTTGTCGAGCGGCTACGCTGGCCGAAGCGCTGCAGCTTGCCTCAAAATATGCTGAAGGCGGCGCTTCGGTTTTGTTATCGCCCGGCTGTTCGAGCTACGATCAATTTCGTAACTATGAGCATCGTGGAGATGAGTTTAAACGTCTTGTAAGAGAAATGGTATGAATCGGAAACACACAATTTTGATTGCTGTGATGGTGAACACGGGTCTTTTAGTGATCCTTTTCATCACGGCGCTCTCCACCCCTGAAGAGGTTTTTCTCCCTTCTTCCCCTCAAATGGTGGAGGTCCCTCCTCTCCCTGCAAAGCTTCCCGATCCAGAACCTCTTAAACCCCTTTTTACAGAAGCTCTCGATCAAACCCTCCGTCTCCCCCTTCAACCCGAAATTAAGCCTGAAATCAAGCCCGCTGCGCCCCCAGAAACCCCTGTTCTTCACCCTCTCCCTTCCCGCGCCCCAGAGCCCGCCCCAGCGCCCGTCGCCGAGGCTCCTCGCCCCGTAGCCCCCACACCCGACTTTATTGAGATCGCGGTGAAAAAAGGCGATTCTCTCGACAAGCTCGCCAAAGAGCATCACACCTCGGTCAGCGAGCTCATTAAAATCAACCGCCTCCCGAGCAGTTTCCTCCGCGTTGGCCAGCTACTCAAAATCCCGGCCCAAAAGCAAGCCTCCTCCGCCCCCAAAGCTCCAGCCCCCCTAGCCAAAAATGAGGACGCCCTTGAGTACTACACGGTCAAAGTCGGAGACAATCCCTGGACGATCGCCATGAAGCACAACATGAAGGTCGAAGAGCTTCTGCGCCTCAACGGCCTCAATGAAGAAAAAGCCCGCAAGCTCAAGCCCGGAGATCGTCTGCGCACCAAGCGTGCTTTGGGTCGTTAGGGCGGGGCTTCGCCCCGCGCCCCACCAAAGGACTGGCGTCCTTTGGAATCCTGTTTTTTTTTGTATGATAAAGAGAGTGGTTGTGAATGTTCGTTCCCTATGGCTGATTGTTGTGACGTCGCTCTTATTTTCGTTTGGGCTATTGATGATTTTTAATACGACCTCGGCGGAGTTGATTGATCGGGGGATTACGGGGAATATGCATGGGGTGTTTCAAAAGCAGTTTTTGTATGGCGGGGTTGGTGTGCTTTTGGGGTTTTTGGCATATTATGCTGGGTATTTGCGGTTGATTCGCTGGAGCGGGCCTTTTTTACTTTTGATGACGGTGGTCTTGGCGCTTTTATTCGTCCCTGGCATCGGACAGACAATCAATGGCGCTCGCCGATGGATTGTTTTTTTTGGACTGAGTTTTCAGCCGTCTGAAAGTGTCAAATTGTTGATCCCGGCTTATTACATTCATTGGTATCTTTCGCAGGACAAGGAAGTCGACTTTCTTTCTTTTGTAAAAATTATTGCGATTGCGTCCTTGCCGATTGCTTTGATCCTATTCGAACCGGATAATGGAACGACTGCGATTATTGTCTCTACCCTCATTGTTCTTTTTTTTCTCACCCGCATTCGCTGGTCGTATTGGGCTCTTCCTCTCATCATCTTTGTAGGCCTTGGCGGCCTTGTTGCGTATCATACTCCTTATGTCCACAACAGGATCTCGGTGTATCTTCATCCGGAATTAGATCTTAAGGGGAAAGGACATCAGCCTCATCAAGCCAAAATCGCAGCCGGTTCCGGTCAGCTCTTTGGCCGAGGCCTTGGAGAAAGCCTTCAAAAACTCAACTACCTCCCCGAAGCCCGCAATGACTACATTGCCGCCATTTACGCCGAAGAGACGGGGTTTATAGGTATTTTAGCCCTCATCGGCCTCTACATGTCGTTTGCCTACATGGGCTTTTTTGTTGCAATGCGAGCGTCCGATCAGGCCGGCTTTCTCCTCGCTGCCATTTTGACATTTTTGATCTCGATCCAAGCATTTTTAAACCTAGGCATCGTCTCAGGCCTTCTCCCCAGCAAAGGGATGACCCTGCCGTTTTTCTCCCAAGGAGGGAGTTCCCTGATTGCGAACACGGTGGCGCTCTTTATTTTGTTGGATATTTCGAGGAAAGAAAGACAGGTTTCAGAACTTTAGTGAATAAAAAAGGTCCATCCCGCTGTGTTGGCAGCAGGATGAACTTGTTTTGATTAGAGTTGTAAGAGAGGGATCATTGCGAGTTCGTGAAGCCCGAAGGCAACTTTATAGCGCTCTCGCAATGCTGTCAACTTAAGGTTTTACTGCGCAATAGGTCGTGATATCGTCTTGTCCTAAGTCACTTAGGAGAGGCTATGAAGACAACCGAAAAAATTCTAAAACAAGCTGCCTTGATTCTCAAAGATCTAAATTTTATCGCCAGACACCGCCTGAAATCTACAGCATTCACTCGACGCAGAAAACTTCCCTTCGAAAGAATCGTCGGCACTCTGGTACACTTGGTGCGAAATAGCCTGCAAATTGTCTGCAATAGGCTTGGGGAGTATTTTCATATGGATGAT
>JAJXYX010000032.1 GCA_021780355.1 bacterium
TCACGTTCTCGTCTATGTTGGAGCTTGAGCTGTTCGCGTTCTTTTTCAGTTAAAAAATTCATGCCACGATTATGCGGCCAAGAGAAATTTTTGTGAATCAAAATTTTGATTCACGAAGGGTATATCATTTTTAATTAAACTGATTTATTATATTAATAATTACTGATTAAAATCAGGCTCGAAGATCATCGTTGCAAGCGGTGCAAGTGCAATTACAAAGCCATCGGAGGTGATCTGGATGGCGTTATTCAATCTATTTGACCCTCCATATTTCTCATGATCTGTATTGAACACCTCTCGTATTTCCATCAAATTTCTTAAATTAATGAAATATTCAGCGTGATATTCAGGGGTGAAATTGTGAACACAAACCAATATTTTCCCGGCCCTCTTCCTCATATAGGAAATTACACTATGCTCTGCATCAGAAAAACTGATCCACTCAAACCCTGACCAATCGAAATCTGCTCCCCATAGTTCTTCTCTCGATAAATAGAAGTGGTTTATGTCCTTAACCATGTGGAATAGACCCTGATGTAATGGGTATTGCAATAAATGCCAATCCAACGATCCTTTGCAGTACCATTCATTCCATTGGCCTACTTCCCCACCCATAAAAAACAATTTTTTCCCAGGATGGCAGATCATATAACTGATCAATAAGCGTAAATTCGCAAATTTCTGCCAATCGGGACCAGGCATCTTGGTGATGAGACTTCCTTTTCCGTGTACTACTTCATCGTGGGATAGCACGCACTTAAACCTTTCTGTAAAGGTATAGAGCAAACTGAAGGTAAGATCATTTTGATGATATTTCCGATAGATTGGATCTTTAGAAAAATATCTCAAAGTATCATTCATCCATCCCATATTCCATTTTAAATCGAATCCAAGGCCGTCTTGGTGGGTGACTCCCGTATAGGAGGAAGATTCTTCGGCGATCATTAGTGCCCCGGGAAACTTTTGATGAACAATTGAATTTAAATGTTTTAGAAATTCAATGGCTTCGATATTGAAATTACTCCCATCCGGATTGGGAATCCATTCGCCAGCATTGCGTCCATAATCCAAATAAACCATCGATGCAACGGCATCGACTCTCAAGCCATCTATATGCATCTTGTCAAACCAAAATAGAGCGCTTGCAATCAAAAAATTAGCTACTTCCTTTCGCCCATAGTTGAAAATCGCCGTATTCCAGTGAGGATGAAAGCCTTTGCGAGGATCATTGTGTTCATAAAGAGCTGTGCCATCAAATCGGCTTAAAGAAAAATCATCTGTGGGGAAATGAGCTGGAACCCAGTCTAAAATTACTCCGATTCCATTTTGATGCAAATGATCCACAAAAAATTGGAAGTCAGATGGAGTGCCATACCGGCTTGTGGCTGAGAAGAATCCAATTACTTGGTAGCCCCAAGATTCGTCTAACGGATGTTCCATGATAGGCATTAGTTCTACATGGGTAAACCCCATTTCATTGCAGTAGGCCGCCAAATCAATGGCAATTTCTCGATAATTTGGGAATTCCTTGCTGTAATCGCGCCAAGATCCTAAATGGACCTCGTACACATTGATCGGCTGGCTAGGTCCTTTTTTTCCTCTTTCTGAAATCCATTCTTTATCATTCCATTTATAGCTATTTATGTCCCACGCAATGGAAGCTGTTTTTGGTCGTAACTCAGAGAAAAATCCCATGGGATCGGTTTTGATTTTTACATGTCCCTCTTTAGTGCGGATCTCGAATTTATACTTTTCCCCTTCTTTTAACCCAGGTACAAAAAGCTCCCAGATGCCAGATGAGCCCATGCTTCTCATTGGCGACATCCGCCCATTCCAATAGTTGAAATCCCCAACCAAGCTGACACTGAGTGCGTTTGGCGCCCACACAGCAAATCCCAAACCTTGGATCCCATCTACTTCCTTGATGGTTGCCCCCAAAATTTGATAGAGCTCATAATGACACCCTTTGTTGAACAAAAATGTATCCATTTCCCCAATCGTCGGCAAAAAAGCATAAGGGTCATGTTCTAGATTGCCATTTTGATGATAGACTCGGTAATCTTTTACTGTTAATGGTTTGGGAATGGTATGCTCAAATAGTCCTGCATCATTGACTCTTGCCATTTCCACCATTTGACTTTGCACTTCCAGATAGATTTTTTCAGCTCCTGGCCGCCAAAGCCGGATTACATCGCCATGCAATCCGAGAAGACGGTGCGGATCATGTAAACGAGATTCAGCTAAAAGAGAAAGATCCATTAAATGACACACCCTATTTAAAATTCATATCCATCGGGGATTGTTGTCCCTGCTGTAATGATTGTGATTCCATCACGTACAAAGATCCCATCACCATCAAAAGTGATGTGTTTATTTTTATTCGTTATCTTCACTCGATCGCCAATTTGAACCCGTTCATCAATGATAGTCTTTTCAATATGGCAATTTTCTCCGATCCAATAATCTAATTCAGGTTCATTACGAAAATGATTCCCCATCATAATCGTATCTCGAATGATCGATCCTTGTTTGATATGCGAACGAAATCCAATGATGCAATTTGAGATTTCCTCCGCTTCTATGATGCACCCTTCGCAGACAATAGATTGTGAGATTTTTGCGCTTTTTATTTTTGGTCCTGGAAGAAAGGTTGGACGGGTGTAGATCGGATTTTTTTGATCATATGTATTGAGTCCTTTATCTGACCCAGCAAGACAAAGATTGGCTTCATAGTAAGATGCTACTGTGCCTATATCTTCCCAATAACCTTTATAAACGTGGGCTACTGTATTTCCTTTTTTGACGGCTGTTGTGATTAAATGATAGCCAAAATCATTTCGTTGATCAGAATGAAGAAGAGAGCAAAGAGCCTCTCTTGTAAAGACATAAATTCCCATGGATCCGAGATAATATGGTGTTTGTGGCTCAGAGATTTGAAAATTTTCAAAAAATCGACTCGATAATTCAAATTTATGAAGAATTTGTGGATCTTGGGGTTTCTCTATGAAATCAACCACTTTATTTTGAGAATCAATGCTGAGAAGGCCCATCCTTCGTGCATCTTTTTCAGAAACTGAGAGAGAAGCGATAGTTAATTCGGCATTTTTGGATTTAGCAAACTGGATCATTTCTTGAAAATTGATATTGTAAAGTTGGTCTCCTGAGAGAATAAGAAAATAGTCAGCGGGAGACTTAAGAATAAAAGGTAAATTTTTCCTCACAGCGTCAGCTGTTCCAGCATATAGCTGCAATTCGCCATCGATATTTTTTTGCGGAGATAAGATTTCAAGAGAACCAGGGTGATTGGTATCGAATCGATACGTTTGATGAATATGATGATGCAGCTCTTCGGGAAGATATTGGGTGATTACAAAAATTTGACGTAAATCTGAATTGAGTGAATTAGAAATAGGAATATCAATTAAGCGGTAGCGACCTCCATAGCATACGGCCGGTTTGGAGTGATGGGTTGTTAGGGGTTGAAGTCGAGTTCCTTGCCCACCTGCAAGAATGATGGTTGTAACTTTCATATGTTCTCCTCGACTGTGTTTTCATCTTCTTGTAGGGCGGTCTCAGGAGTGGTTTTGATAGACCAAAGTGGAGACATCAAGGCCATGGCTAAAATCCCACACCCACATAAAATGATAAAAAAGCTGTCCCATCCCCAAGCGCTGATCAGACTTCCGAGAGGCCCCCCAGCCATAGCAGCGCCAATATATGCAAAACATCCAGCAAAACCACTTGATGTAGCCGCCGCTTTTTTGTGGGTAAGCTCTGCTGCAACCATTCCAATGAGCATCTGGGGACCGAAGATAAAGAAACCGATGAAAAAAATGATGGTTCCATCCAAAAAGGGAACATTCATCTCATTCCAATGCATTGCGAGAAGCATCACGGTTGCTCCAAGGGAAAAAAGAACATTCACTGGATTGCGTTTGCCGTCGAATAGTTTATCGGAGGACCACCCTGCAAAAAGGCTTCCTAAAAAACCTCCTATTTCGAAGCAAAGGATATAGGCAGCGGCTTTCATGTCGGAGTAACCCTTAACCTTAACTAGATAGACCATGCACCAGTCATTAAAACCGGTCCGTATGATATAGATAAAAAAGTAAGCAAAAGCCATGAGCCAAATGTACTTATTGGAAAGAACATATTTAAAAAGAAGCTCTCGAACGGGGAGAGAGTTTTTTGTCTCATCTTTAAGATCCGACTGGCAAACTTCTCCTCTGAATTTTTCAATCGGAGGAAGGCCCAATGATTGAGGAATATCCCGCAGTCGATTCATCAGGAAAAACCCAATCAAAATACAAATGATTCCTGGGGTGAACATAGCAAACCGCCATCCGTAACATTGGACGCAGAATGCAGCGAGCAAAGGTATGATGGCTCCGCCTACGTTATGAGAGGTATTCCATAGACTCCACCAGGTTCCCCTTTCTGATTGAGAGTACCAATGTGTGAGCAATTTCGCGCAGCCCGGCCATCCCCAACCTTGAAACCACGCATTTAAGCTCCAAAAAAGAGCTAGAAGAACCCACGCTGAGGACAAGCCAAAACAGATATTGCAGAAGCCTGTTAAAATCAGGCCTACAGACATAAAATAGCGAGGATTTGTCCGATCGCCAAGGATTCCGCTGAAAAATTTGCTAAAGCCATAAATAATGGAGAGAATGGTCCCTAACATCCCTAATTCAGAAAGGGTAAAACCATAATCGAGCATTGAAGGAATGGCAAAAGTAAAACTTTTGCGGGTGAAGTAATAGAAAGCGTATCCAATATACATTCCATAAAAATTTCGAATGCGCCAATACTTATATTGTGATTTGACCAATGCTTCATCTTTGATTTTCTCAATAAAAGAAGCAGGACGCATCCAATTAAACAAATATGTGCCTCAAAATGTGTAAAATAAGACTGCATAATAATAGTCTTTCTTTTCCTCCTTCTGATATATAAATGGAAAAAAGTCAACTTTTTAGTATATATATACCCTTCGTGAATCAAAATTTTGATTCACAAAAATTTCTCTTGGCCGCATAATCGTGGCATGAATTTTTTAACTGAAAAAGAACGCGAACAGCTCAAGCTCCAACATAGACGAGAACGTG
>JAJXYX010000010.1 GCA_021780355.1 bacterium
AAAAACTGGCACGCAGAGCCAAAGTGCCAGTAAAGCCTGGGAGACATTTTTCGCGAGATGGGTTGGGGCAACCAAAGCGATTTTTCTCTATGCCGCGGGTGTGTTGATCCTTAAGTTGACAGCATTGCCTGAACGCTTACTTCAAAGTTTTTGCTTTTAATACGTGTAACGCTACATTATTACATTAATATCAGTCAAAAAGCGATATGGAAAGTGATCTTCTGATCCAGCTAAAAACCCCTTCCGTTAGCTCACAAGTATTTGTGGGGAAGGGAATTTTGTATAACAATAGGCTGCTCGATTTATTTAAAGAAGATAAAAATAAACTTGTTGTTATTGCCGACGAGGCGGTAGAAAGACTTTATGCAGCCCCCCTTGCAGAAAAACTTCAAGCAGAGCTAATCGTGATTCCTAGCGGAGAAACGAAAAAATCAGAGAAGATGGCTTTTTTTCTCATCGATCGGCTAGTTGCTATGAAAGCTGGAAGGGATACCTTGCTGATAGGTATGGGAGGGGGGGTAACCACCGATCTCACAGGTTTTGCTGCTTCTATTTACCTGCGTGGAGTTCCTCTTGTTTTGATTCCTACTACGCTTTTAGGAGCAGTCGACGCTGCGATTGGAGGAAAAACAGCTATCAATACACAGCAGAGAAAAAACTTAATCGGAACAACCTATTACCCCAAAGCCATTTTCATTGATTTAAATACTTTGGATACTCTTTCCGAAAATGAATTGTTTAATGGCCTTGCAGAAATCATGAAAATGGGGTTGATATCCGATGTTTCTCTCTTAGATTTAGCTAACGAGGGCCCAAAAAATCCCAATCTGATTGTACAAGCCATCAAAGCAAAAATAGCGATCGTGCAGCAAGATCCTACGGAGCTTGGGATAAGGCGGATATTAAATTTCGGTCATACGATCGGCCACGCGCTCGAGTCGGTTTCCCATTATGAAATGTCTCATGGAGAAGCCGTTGCGCTCGGCTGCGTAGTAGAAAGTCATTTAAGCGTTTGCTTAGGTTATCTATCTCAAAAAGATTTCGACCGCATCCTTGAGCTCTACAGCCGATTTCCCCTTGCCTTGCCTTCAAAGTATGATAGAAACAAAATGATCGAGGCGATGAGCTCCGATAAAAAAAGAAAACAAGGTGAAGTCCGTTTTGTTCTATTAGAAACCCTCGGCAAAGCGTCCTCTTTCGATGGAACTTATTGCCGGCCGGTTTCTCTAAAAGAGTTGAGCTCAACGTTCAACTGGATGGAAGAGGAGTATGCATGCAAATCACTCCTTTAAAAAGCCCCGTCGTGCGCACAATGGCTATTCCCGGCTCTAAAAGCCATACGAATCGGCTGCTCATCATGGCTGCTTTGACGCGGGGCTTAGTCTGTCTTGAACGTCCGCTTTATAGCAAAGATACCAACGCCATGATCGAGTGTTTACGAACATTGGGACTTTCTATAGAAACACTCCCCCATCAGATCCTCGTCCACGGAGATCTCTTCTCAATAGAAGAAAAACACTACGAGCTCTTTGCGCACGATTCGGGGACGACGGTCCGTTTCATCTTAGCTCTTCTTTGCCTTGTTCCGGGCACAAAAACTCTTCAGGGCAATCAAAGGCTCAATGAAAGGCCGATCCACGATTTAGTTAAAGCTTTGCGCAAACTAGGCGCTGTCATTCACTATACAGATCAAGAAGGGCAACTTCCAGTCTTTATCGCTTCCTCAACATTATCGGGGAGGTCTGTAGAGCTCAAAGGAGATCTAAGCAGCCAGTTTTGCTCTGCGCTCCTTTTGATTTCCCCCTATTTTTCCGAAGGATTGACGATTTATCCAACTGGAGAAGAAATTTCTATGTCTTATATTGAAATGACCCTCAGCTGCATGAGAGAGGGGGGGGGTAAGGTGTTTAAACAAAAAGATGGAAGTTATGTTCTCCCTGCGGATCAAAAATACACAAAAAAAACTTACGTAGTTGAGGGGGATTTTTCGAGCGCCGGCTATTTTTTTGCTCTAGCGGCGCTGACTCAATCAACAATTACTATCAGTCATCTCAACCCCTCTTCAACACAACCCGATCGAAAATTTTTATCGATTTTAGAAAAGATGGGCTGCCTTGTCACATACTTGGAAAACGCCATCTGCGTCGAAGGAAAAGAGCTCAAAGCTCTCGACATCAACATGGAAGATTGCCCCGATCAGGTGATGACAATGGCTGTATTAGCCGCCTTTGCCCAAGGCACGACCCGCATCTCTGGGGTCCGCTCGCTTAGACTGAAAGAGACCGAACGGGTCATTGCGTTAAAAAATGAACTAGGCAAAATGGGCATTCGGACAGAAGATACGCAAGATACATTAACAATCTACGGAGGCTCGCCTAAAGCCGCTGAAATCGACACGTACAATGACCATCGAATCGCCATGGCTTTTGCGATAGCCGGTCTTTATAGGCCGGGTTTTATCATCCGCCATCCAGAAGTAGTGAACAAAACCTTTCCCTCATTTTGGACTTCTTTGGAGGTTTTGCGATGAATCTAATTCTTATTGGTTTTATGGGCTCTGGGAAATCTACTCTTGCTCGCTCTCTCAGCTCTCTTTTTCACTTCCATCTCGTCGAAATGGACGAGCTTGTCTATCAAAAAACAAAGACAAGCAACATGCATGAGGTCTTTGCCCTTGGAGGAGAAAAGCTTTTGCGCGAAATGGAGCTTTGCATTGCCCAAGAATACGCTGGAAAAACAAATCAAGTGATCTCGACCGGCGGCGGAATCGTCCTGGATCCAACGCCTCTCAACATCTTTAAGCAAGCCGGCGCCCGCATCATTTTCTTAAACGCCCCTTTCGATCTCGTGGCAAAAAGGCTCGAGCACGACCGATCGAGGCCCTTATTTACCCATCTAGCCCAGGCAAAAAAGATCTACGAAGATAGGCTTCCCCTCTACCTTCAAGCGGCGGATGAAATCATCAACATCGAGAATCAATCTCCCTATGAGCTTGCTCTCATCATCCAAGTAAGGAGTTTGTAATGGCGTCCAATTCGTTCGGTCTAATGTTTCGCATCACAACATTTGGAGAATCCCACGGCCCTGCCATCGGAGTGGTGATCGACGGCTGTCCGGCTGGGCTTATTCTCTCCGTAGAGGACATCCAGCGCGAGCTCGACCTGCGCCGTCCTGGAACAAGCATCTATACATCTCCACGCAAAGAAGAAGACAAAGCCGAAATCCTCTCCGGCCTTTTTGAAGGCAAAACGACGGGGGCGCCTATTGCCATCCTCATTCGCAATCAGGATGCAGACTCAGCCCAATATGACGCTTTTAAAAATGTCTACCGCCCTGGCCACGCGAACTTTACTTACTTAGAAAAATATGGAGCGTTTGACTATCGAGGCGGAGGCAGATCTTCCGCTAGAGAAACCGCAGCCCGCGTCGCCGCCGGAGCTGTAGCCAAAAAACTTCTCGCTCACTTTCACATCTTCTACGCAGCTTTTATCTCAGAAATCGGAGGCATCTCTACAAAATCTCTCGATCTTTCTCCCCTTCACCTCCTGCGTCAAAAAACCTACGCCAGCCCCATCTTCTGCCCTTGCGAGCAATCAGAGCCTCTCATGAGAGAAAAAATTCGCCAAACGCAAGAAGAAAAAGACTCTCTCGGCGGCATCGTCGCTTGTCTCGCCCATCTTCCCCCCGGCCTCGGAGATCCCGTCTACAATAAGCTCGAAGCTCTCCTAGCCTCCGCCATGCTATCGATTCCCGCCAGTAAAGGTTTTGAGATCGGCCTCGGCTTCGACGCTACTCGAAAAAAAGGCTCGGAACACAATGATCCTTTCGATCTCGATGAACAAAACCTCGTCCGCACAACAACCAATCACGCCGGAGGCACCCTCGGCGGCATCTCCACCGGCTCCCCCCTCTTCTTCCGCGTCGCCTTTAAGCCCACATCCAGTATCAAAAAGCCTCAACAAACACTCTCTCTCCAAAAAGACAAAACATACCTCGCCCCCCCAGAATCGGCCCGCCACGACCCTTGCGTCGCCATCCGCGCCGTCCCCGTCGTCGAAGCCATGGCCGCTCTCGTTCTCGCCGATGCGCTGCTTATGGGAAGATGTTCAAAGCTCTAAGGAGAGTTGGGGCTTCGCCCCAAACCCCACCAAAGGACTGGCGTCCTTTGGAATCCTATTTGTTTTTTTGGTGAAGATGATTATTGAGGGACGACATTTTTGTGACACCAGTATTGAGGGCCATAATCATAATACATTTCTTCCCCTGGCAAAATTGTCTTGTCAGCAATGAAAATAATATAGGGTTTTCCTTGATAAAAAAATTCTACGGAAGAGACATTGGCTTGTTTTGGATGGATATGATTCATGAACCGAAGTGAATTTCCTTCTATTTTCCCGTCAACGGAAAAAGCGGCAAATGCAGTATCAGGCCACTCAAAGGCATATTCTTTATCTTCTACTTTGTGAGTAAAAGTCAAAAAACCTCCATAAAGATCGATCACATCATTTTTTTTGTATCCAGGCCCATCGGTTCTTGCAAAAAGACCATTTCCAGCATCGAGAATATTACTTTTTTTGATTTCATACTTTTGCGCATAAAGATCGCTCCCATCTTCAGCCACCCCCTCAATGCAGGCGATAAATTTTTTCGCTTCTTTTGAAACATTCGACCGTTTTCTTTTTCCTGCCACATGGTCTTTCCATGCTTTGTCAAGAGCTTCTTGACAAGCACGATCTATTCTCATCGTCCTCAAATAATTGACTGGAGTGTCAATATTAAATCCCTTGCAAATCACCTGCTCGATTTTTCTTCTCTTCTCTAGTTGAGCTGGAGATTCAGGTGAATCGCATCGATCCCGTTTTCTCGACTCAGCGCTGGAATAAGAAAACATAACGCTTGGCCCCATTTCAAATTCTTCAAATTTTTTCGGGCAAGACGGGATCCTTGAGCTTTTTCTCAATTGAGGAGGTTGACTTACGAAAGAAGACTGACTTACTGAAAGAGACATATACCCAAGTAATCTCAAAAGTTGGTCGCAGGCGCCCCAATAGGCTTGAATTTATCCCTCACCCGCCCCCTTAACGCCTGCCCTAAAACAGACTC
>JAJXYX010000023.1 GCA_021780355.1 bacterium
CCATCACGTTCTCGTCTATGTTGGAGCTTGAGCTGTTCGCGTTCTTTTTCAGTTAAAAAATTCATGCCACGATTATGCGGCCAAGAGAAATTTTTGTGAATCAAAATTTTGATTCACGAAGGGTATAACTACCTCGTTATTATTAATAAAATAAATATAATTTTAATTAATAGCAAAAATTAAGCCAACAACAACAAACACAACAACAAAACACAAATAAACGTAAACAACACCATATAAACAGGATAAGTTTTATTGAAATCTTCTGAATCAACCGCGGTTGCGAGCGAGCTCCGATTCTTCAGAAACGATGGTGGGGTCATGAAGGTCGTAGAAGGCTGAGAGGAAAATCACTCCTATGACGACGGGGGGCAGGAGAATTTTAGCGGCGCAGAGAGGGAAAGTAAAGATAACAAGTAGGGCGGCTACAAAGGGAGCGAGAGCTCGGAGGGCGATTTTCGTGATTTCAAGCCACTGCCCTCGAGTGAATCCGTAATGGTAATTGAGAGTGGAAAAGGTTTGAACAAGGCGTCCTTTGATCGACGAGGCTGTTTCTTCCATCTTAGAAGAAAAAGCAGTGAGCGGTTCGAGAAGAGGCGAAAAAAAAGAGCAGCAAGAAGAAACAATATGCATTGCGAATTTTTCACACTAAAGCGTTACAGGGACAGAGTCGGTCAATTCGGGGTCCCCAAAAAATTGGATGGGCCCTGGAGAGATATATTGATCCTGCAACTGCCATGAAACTCGTTTGCGGGAGAATTCTATATAAGAACTCTGGTTCATGTCTACTAATGTTTTTTGAATCACAGGTTTTTCTTTGCCTTGACGCATTTCAAAATGCATGAGCCTTGAAATGGGAACGGCTTTAAAATGCCATGCGTCCACGGATCCTCGCAAATGCTGGATCGATCCAATTACGCCAGTGAGCTGATCTCTTATGCAAAGAGCCGAAAAAAGTCCAAGAGCGTACGAGTAGTTTGCATCAAAATTAGAAGGGAGGCACGATCTTCCTTCATATCCTAAAAAATGTTGGACGACTTGCAGATGGGGACATTTTTTCTTCACTTTTTCAATCAATAAAAGCTCTGTTTCAATCATAGAGACTTGTACGTTGCCGTGCGAATCTCTCTGCATCGTCAGCTGTTTTTGGATTTTTTCAGGAAGATCTGCAAAGATAGCGGCTGAAGCTGGCGTTAGATGGGAAATGGGCTCTGATTTAGCGAGCAGCTGGTTGAGCTCTTGGATAAGCTGCTCAATCTCTGGAATGAATTCAATGAGCCCCTCTGGCACTAAAATCACGCCATATTCCTTCCCTGCTTCCTTGCGCTTCTTGACCAGATCGACAATTTCATCGACAATCTCTGCCAAACTTTTCCTCTCCTCGCCGATGAGGGCCAAGTTAGGCTGGGTTTGCAGAGCGCACTCCAGCGTGATATGGGAAGCAGAACGTCCCATCAGCTTGATGAAATGGTAATATTTTTTGGCAGAAAGCGCGTCTTTGGCAATGTTGCCAATGAGCTCGGCATATGTTTTGCACGCGCTATCGAATCCAAAAGACATTTCAATATCTTCGCTTCGCAAATCGCCGTCGATTGTTTTAGGAACGCCGACGACTTTGGTTTTTGATCCATGCGCTGCAAAAAATTCAGCCATGAGAGCTGCATTGGTGTTGGAATCATCGCCGCCAATGACCACAATCCCATCCAAATCTTGCGTGTTTTGAAGCGCTTTGGCAAATTGTTCTTTCGTCTCTATTTTCAGCCGGCCCGATCCGATGAGATCAAAACCGCCTTGATTGCGGTACGGTGCAATCGCATCTTCCCCTAAAATTTTTCGCCGGTTCTCCAACACGCCAATAGGCCCTTCTAAAAAGCCAACAAGCTCGGAATGGGTATGGATTTGCTTTAAAGCATCAAAGAGCCCAGCTATGACGTTGTGACCTCCAGCAGCTTGGCCGCCTGAAAAAAACACCCCCACCTTCAAGGCCGAGCAAGCTTCTCTCTCCTCTTGAACTAGACGGCAAGAGACTTGATGGGCCGTTTTAGGGAAAAGATATTTCACAGACGAGTGCGCCTCTTTTTCTGAAGATACGGGTTTAAGGCGAACTTTAGATAAATGTTTTAGCATATTCGCCACAAGCGGGCGATAATGCAACCGAACCTTTTGCAGTGGACCTAAATGCATCATTCTCCTTACGCAATAGTAACGTCTTTGCAAAGATAGACGTCTTGAATGTGATGTAGCAGAGAAATTCCCTCTTTGATCGGCTTTTGAAATGCTTTTCGTCCAGAAATTAGTCCCATGCCGCCTGCGCGTTTATTGATCACAGCCGTCCTAACGGCCTCTGAAAGGTCATTTTTCCCCGATGGGCCTCCAGAATTGATCAGACCTATGCGCCCCATGTAAGAATTGATCACTTGGTAGCGGGTTAAATCAATCGGATGATCGCTGCAAAGTCTATCATACATCTCTTGAGAGGTTTTACCGAATTTCAATGCAGTGAATCCCCCATTATTCAAAGGGAGCTTTTGCTTGACAATATCGGCCTTGATGGTCGATCCGATATGATTCGCCTGACCCGTCAAATCGGCTGCTTCATGATAATCAGCAGCGCTCGTTTTGAAAGCAGCATTACGCAAATAGCACCATAAGATGGTCGCCATGCCTAAATCATGAGCTTCTTCAAATGCGCAGCTCACTTCTGTAATCTGACGGCGGCTCTCGGCAGATCCAAAATAGATCGTTGCCCCTACGGCCACACAGCCCATATCGTAAGCCTGTCTTACTGAAGCATAGAAGGTCTGATCATAAGTATTCGGATAAGAGAGCAGCTCGCTATGATTGAGCTTTAAAATAAAAGGGATTTTATGGGCGTATTTTCTCGCCACGGAAGCTAGCGCGCCCATCGTCGTCACCACGCCATTGCATCCTCCTTCGATCGCAAGGCGGACGATATTTTCCGGATCAAAATAATCTGGATTCGCGCCAAAAGAGGCTCCCGCTGTGTGCTCGATACCTTGATCGACCGGAAGCAAAGAAAGATAACCGCTATGGGCCAGACGCCCGTGGCCAAAGAGAGTCTGCAAACTTCTCAGCACGCGAATACTGCGGTCGGAAAGGGAAAAAATCCGATCCACCCAATCAGGTCCAGGAAGATGGAGGCGATCTTTCGATACGGTTTTGCTCACATGCGCCAGCAAGGACTCAGCCTCAGGACCTAGCAGCGACTCTAACTCTTTGTAGTTCATGATTTTTTCCAAAAGTATTGAATTTGCTCAAATGTTTTTCCTTTCGTTTCAGGGACCATCTTCCAGACAAACCAAAGTCCAATCAGAGAGATCAGCATATAAAGCCAAAAAGTCGAGCCCGCTCCGATCCATGTCACTAAAGACAAGAACGTGAGCGACACAAAGTAATTGCAAGCCCAGTTGGCAAACGTCGCTGCTCCCATCGCCCTTCCTCGAATGCCCAAAGGATAAATTTCCGAGATAATGAGCCAGGCGACAGGCCCTAAACTAATCGCAAAGAACGCAATATAAGACATTAAAGCAATCACCGCAACTATTCCCGCCTGCTGCGAGCTAGAAAAAGAGTAGCCGAGCAATGCAAGCGACAAACTCATGCCAATCAACCCTGTAATCAAAAGAGGCCGTCTTCCCAGTCTATCGATAAGCCAAAGAGCTACAAGGGTCATGCCAACATTCACCGCCCCCAAAAGCATCGTCACAAAAGTGGCCGCTTGAGCTTCCTGGTAGCCTGCCAATTGAAAGATACGGGGAGCATAATAAATCACAGCATTGATCCCTGTAATTTGCTGGAATACGCTCATCCCCACTCCAATCAAAAAAGCCTTGCGGATACTGGGCTCAAATAAAGCCCGCCATCTCTGATCTTTCGGCGCGTCCTCTTTTTTCTCCATCTCTACCAAATTTTCGCTCTGATGCACATCATGCAAGCGATGCAGCACCTTTTCTGCCTCTTCTGGATGCTTGTGGCTAATCAGCCAAGCCGGCGTTTCAGGGATAAAAAAAAGCCCAATGAACTGAATCAAAAGCGGAATAAATCCAAATCCAAACATTTCCCGCCATTCTTGTCTCTCCGCGTACAAATAGCAGACCACATAAGCAACCAACACCCCAAGCGTAATCATCAGCTGGTTCAACGACACATAAACGCCCCTCTTTTCGCAAGGAGCCATCTCAGCTATATATAAAGGGACCGCCACCGACGCGAGACCAATGCCAAAGCCAGACAAAAACCGCCCCAAAAGCAGCTCGTCAAAATCCACCGCCGTCGTTAAACAAAAAGTCCCTATAAAAAAAAGCAGCGCGGTGGCAAATAAGGTCTTCTTCCTTCCAAACGAGTCCGCTAAAAAACCGCTGCAAAGCGCCCCTACAAGCGCCCCAATCAATAGCGTGCTCACAACCAACTCTTCTTGGAAAATCGTCAGCCCTAAGTCGTTTTCTAAAAACAACATCGCTCCAGCTATCACACTCGTGTTATACCCAAATAAAAATCCACCCAAAGAAGCAATCAACGAAATCACCAAAGGAAACCGAACTAACTTACTCTGAAACACCATATCGCCAACCTTTTATCGCGTTTCTAACGGTTATGACAAAAAATATCTTTGAACGCAAGCATTGGGGCTTCGCCCCAAACCCCACTAAAGGACTTCGTCCTTTAGAATCCTATTTCCTTTTTTATAAAAAATAGATAAACAATTAAACGCTAACTAAAAAAAATAAAATCAAATCAAACGGCTTTAAATATTAAATTAAATTAAATATAATACAGATTAAAAGAAGGAGGTCGCATGGACTATTCGTCTCAAGATCCACACGTTCAAAAGCCTTTGAAATATCCTTATGAGCTGCAGTATTTCTTATGTCGAAAAAAGCGATGCATTCAAGAGCTGCGCGGCATTGACCCTATTACAGGAAAGCCCCCTTTTTGGGATAAGGGGTGGTTTCGACGAAGCGATGAATATGATGAGTTGATTTTAAAAGCTTGCCTTAGCATCCGACATAAAATCAAAACTCCTTTAGAAAAAGAACACTACGAAGCGAATATCGCCAATTTACGGCAAGCGTTGTTAAAAAAAGCAAGCGCTCATCAAAAAGGGTCTTTCAAAACGACTTCCATACACAAACACCGTCCTGCATTCGATAACGAGCAAAAGCCCCAACGAGTCCTTCCTAGAAATGAATTTTTAGTTTATCACGGCATACAGGATTTAGCACATCGAACAGGTATTGATCCAAGCAATATGTCCCTCGAAGATATTGTGAATCAGTACCTAAAAGCCAAAGGACTTCTTTCTGTTGAAGAAACGATCGGCCTCATTTCTCCACATGAGCTGCAAAAATTAACAAACGCCGGCTATGGGACTAAGAACATTTACCGCTTCATCGCCGTTTATCATTACACGCACTGCAAAACCCCCCACATTCTAGATCCCACGCGCAAAGATCATATGTCCCCTGAACATATTATCGATGCAGTGCTTCGCTGGGAAACTTCAGGAGACCTAGTAGACCCTTACCATTCTTAAAAACCACAAAAAAACAAAAGGATTTTAAAGGACGCAGTCCTTTAATGGGGTTTGGGGCAACGCCCCAACGAGCTTATAAGACCTCCAATAATAAAGACTTCAAATAAGCGCTTTCTGGGTGGTACATAGAGATGGGATGATCAGCGGCTTGGCGGTGGCGGCCGAGAATGCGGACTGGGCGGTTTGCTTCTAGAGATGCTTTAAAGAGGATTGTTTGAAAAAGCTTGTCATCGACTTGAGAGGAGCAAGAGCAAGTTAGGAGGAGGGCGCCGGAGGGGAGTTTTTCTAAAGTTTTCCGGTTGAGTTTTCTATAGGCGTGAGAGGCTTTGGGGAGATCTTGCCGTTTTTTAGCAAAGGCGGGGGGGTCTAGGATGACTACGTCGTAATGTAGAGGTTGGTTGATGATAAAATCAATGGCATCGCCTGCAATAAACCGATGCTTTTCTGGGGAAAATTGATTAAGGGCTAGGTTGGTTTCGAGAGCGGGGCCGCATTTGGCGCTGATGTCCACACTGTCAACAAAAGAGGCTCCGCCGGCGAGCGCTGCGATGGAAAATCCACCTGTGTAGGAAAAGCAATTGAGAACCCGCTTTTGAAAAGAAAGCCCGCGCACCGCGGCTCTCATTTCGCGCTGATCGAGAAAGAGCCCTGTTTTTTGCCCCTCTAATACATGAACCGAAAAAGCTAGCCCATTTTCTAACACATCTACTTGGGGAGAAGGGGCTCCGTAGAGGTGCTGCTTTTGTTCAGAGAGCCCTTCGCGGCGGCGAAGAGCCGAGGTCGATTTTTCAAAGACGGCCCGAGGGTTGCATTCTTGAATCAAATACGAGAGGATTTGCTCTTTTCTGCGCTCAATGCCTGAGGTAGAAATCTGCAAGACAAATACGCCATTGTACACATCGACAATCAATCCTGGAATACCATCTCCTTCCGTATTGATCAGACGAAATGCATTAGTGGTAAAGGGATTGAAAAGACGCCGGCGGAGAGCTGCAGCTTCTCGGATGCGAGAAACTAAAGCCTCTTCGAGAGATTCTGAGCCAAAGGCTACCATTTGACCTACGATCGATCCCCCTTTATTGAGAAGAGCGATGCCGAGCTTTTCTCCGCTGTGGGAATACACCTCCGCAGCATCTCCTTCTTCATAGGGAGGAAGCTGCTCAACAGCTCCGGAGAAAATCCAGTGGTGCCGTTGGCGGATCGGACGATCCTTTTCCGGCTTTAAATTAAGGCGAGTTTCGATTTGCATGTTTTTTTTACAGGTCCAAGCGCCGTGCCTATCAGATCGTAGTCGGCAAAATCGGTAATTTCAATATGATAGAGCTTGCCAAACGATTTGACATTGCTGGCGTCATTGATGATGATCTGTCCATCGATTTCAGGACACTGTCCCCGAGTGCGGGCGCGGAGCAAAAGCTCTGAGGAGGGATGAAACCCTTCGACGATCGCTTCGACTGTTTGACCGATCAGCTGCTTATTGCGTTTGCGCACCATTTTAAGCTGCGCTTTCGCGAGGCGCTCGAACCTTGACTGTTTCACTTCTTCGCTGATTTGGTTGGGCAATTTTGCGGCGTAAGCTTCTTTTTCCAAAGAGAATGTAAAAATCCCAACATTGTCCAAAGGTACTTTTTGGATGAATTGGAGCATCTCTTCAAACTGCTCTTCCGTTTCTCCAGGGAATCCTACCATTAAACTTGTTCGGATTACTACGCCCGGCACCTCTTGGCGGAGCCTTTGGATAATGCCAGTAATTTGCTCGCGAGATGTCGTCCGATGCATCGCTTTGAGCATGTCATCGTTAATATGCTGAATCGGCATGTCGAGATAAGGACAGATGCGGGAATCGTTTTTCATCAAATCGATGAGCTCATCATCGATTTCATCAGGATATAGATAGAGTAAGCGAAGCCAATAATCCCCTTCGACTGCTAACATTTGCCTTAAAAGAGAAGCCAAAGCCCCCTTTTCTTTTCTATCCTTTCCAAAATCTCCCAAATCCTGCGCAATTAAAATAATCTCAAATACCCCCTGCGAAAGAAGGGCTTTAAATTCCTTGAGGACTTGTTCTACAGATTTACTGCGCAAAGGACCTTTGATCGTGGGAATAACACAAAAAGCGCACCTTTTCCGGCAGCCTTCGGCAATTTTTAAATAGGCGTAATGTTTTGGTGTAGAGAGCGTTCTAGGGACTTCCCCCCATTCCAAATAACTACGAGCTTCCGTTACGCAGGCGCCTTGCTCGGAAGTTTTTACAGCGTCCAAAATTTTTTCCACATCTCCCGACCCTAAAAGGTAGTGGATGTCAGGAAACCGATCTTGAAGCTCTTTGCTATGCTTTTGCACCATGCATCCCGCTACGATGACCTTAGCGTCCGACTTTTTCTCCCGAAAAATCTCATCAATTGTATCGATCCCCTCTTGACGCGAAGACTCTAAAAACCCACAAGTATTGATCACAAAATAATCGGCCTCGGCCCGATCTGGAGTGATCTCAAATCCCGCCTTCAACAAAATCCCGATCATCACCTCGCTATCGACCAAGTTCCGGGCGCATCCCAGAGAGACAAAGTGAAATTTATTTTTACCATCGATGCGCTTGCGCATAGACCCTCTCTCCAACCAGAGTTTTTTAATCATCAAGGGCTTTAGAGCAATCCCTAAAGCCGTTTAGGGAGACCAGTGTAACCGGTTGAAAGGGTTTAATGCAAGCCCACTAATGACTGATCAAAAGTAAAAACCAACACCCCTAAGCCGGGGAGAGAAATATATTTAAGTAACTTAAAACAAAAAACTTAAGCCAAAAACAAACATCCTAATCAAAAAATATCACCAGACAACAATAAATTATTAAGTATAAATAAAAAACAAAAATCAATATAATTAAAACAGAAAAATCAGAAATCTAAAATAATTAAATAAAAAAAGGGATAATATGATAATTAGCGCAGCCAACGCAACCATAACTTTAATTTACAGCTCTACATCCCCTATTTTATCTACCCTATCAAGCATCGGACAATCGGCAATTGGACAAACTGCCATCGCTTTAACGGCGGCAATCGGGCTTAATCTATTCGCTAAAAAATTCCAATCAAATCCCAAAGAAATATCTGAAGATGATACTTTCTCTTTAGCCGAACAGATAGGTTTTGGCGAAGAAGAAAATCAGCAAGCTGCAGCAGAAATATTAGAAGATATAGAGCCGGGAGAAAGAAAGGAATTCGTTCAATTAGCTCGAGATTTCTTTTACTCTTCAGGAATTTTTGGATACACACTATTCCAAAATTCCGAAGATTTAGACGAAGAACACGCATTAATTTTATTAGAAATCATCGCTAACACACCCCAAGAAAGCAGAAAAACTCTACTCACTAAAGCAGCTTCTTTCATCTATGAAAACGAAACCACATCAGATGAAAAAGAAATCATACTAGACAAACTAAGCAACCTAACAGAAAAACAAATAGAAAAGACTTTTTATTACACGCGTAAAATAATATTAGAATCAAAACTCGACGAAAAATATTACGCAAGCGTATTAATTTTAATGTCATATTTACCCGAAAAAAGACAACAACTTTATTTTAATGCAGCAAATTACTGGGTAAAATCTTATAAAGAACCTATCCCCCCTGGCTACTTACACATTTTAACAAAAATGTTTATCAAATTCGAAAAAGAACGTGATATAATTTCCTTCTTTAGGCACCTAGAATTATATTTAAATTTTTACAGAGATTTAATTAAAAACGGGAACACAGCTTTCTTAGAGACGCTCCTGGAAATCGAACTTGAAGACCTAGATTCCATATTAAAGGCCTCCTTAGATATTTTCGGAACTAAAAGCTTTGTATTCGGAAAAATACGAAATGACGAAATGCAAAAAGAAATCTTGATTTTTATTTCAGAAAACAGACAACTCATTCCTCTATTATTATGTGCGACCCAAGAGTTATGGCATTCGGAGCAAAAACTCGACCTTGTCCGACAACTTGCAAGCGTTCCTAAAGAGACAAGACTTGAGCTCATGGAGTTTACTTGGAGATTGATGGGACAACATTCAAAAGGAGGCATTCCAGGAAAATTCATTGAAAAACTCAAAGGACTTTCTCGAGAAAAGAGAGCCGGGCTAGTAAAACAAGCGGAAAGAATCCTTCCTTTACTTGAAGGAAGTCCCCTTTCACCCGAACTATTGAATCGATTTATCGATATAGGCGATGAATTACCTTCAATGATCAACCAAGCCATTGCTTCTTCTATGTCGAGAAAGGAAATTTTTCAATTTTTCTCCTTAATTCCAGGAGAAATGACACTTGCAGCACGAAATGGAGAAAGCTCTTTGGATGTACATCATGGAAATCGAGATAAAAAAACTCGAGATGCTTTCCTTTTATTGGTCAATGCAACAAAAGAAATGACCGCAGATGACATGAATATGTACGTACAATCCTTTTTGGAAATTCTCAAAAAGGACCGTTTCGACAACGCCCGTTTTATTTTAACCGAAGACGACCATTCATCCGCTTTCCGATCCCGCTTTCTCAAAGATTTTTCTCTTATACAAAATACAAAGACCTCAGGTAGAGAAATCATCGGCAGATTATGTTATTTTATCGCTCAATTAGATCACGTAGATCAACAAAATGCAATCGAATCAATGATCAATGTTCTCCATAACGAAAGCGGGTCAAAAGGATCTAAGATCTGCCCTTTAGGAATTACTGAGCGTTTGTTCACTTCTGTTTTACAAGGAAGACTCAAACACGTTCAAATCGATGAAGCTGGAGACATTGGGTTAATCTCTATTAGAGACACAAATCAAAAAGACGACCCTGTCAAATCAATCAATGACTTCTTTTCTTCTCCTGAGCACCGAAAAATCACCAATTATGAAGAGCTAAAAACAGCTGCGATAAAGTTTTGTCAAATCAATCAGCATAAAGTTAATCAAAACAAATTCCTCAACGAAATAGAAGCATATGCTTCGGCTCAAGGAATAAAAACGGTTTCTGATGATCATTGATCAAGTAGTGAAAAAAAACTATATACCGTTCGTGACTCAAGAATCGGCTATTGGACGGGAGATCGCTGCCAAAAATCGATTGCGGCAAAGTATCACGTAGGAGGGAGTCATTTTGACTCCCGTCCTCGCACACCACCGTACCTACGGAACCGTATACGGCGGTTCATGATCCCTGTGGCCTAGCTCTTACCTAGGTAGGATTAAGGGTTCCTTCTCTGTCTCGTCGACCGTCGCGCCACTCAGAAGCGCTGCGAGGCTCTCCCTCGATTCTTCTGTTTGGGCTTTAGACATATCTTCTCTTCTGCGATTTTCTGTCTTCATAGAAATTCAGGGCCTTTCCTTTGTTTTCATGTTCGGACCTTTAGCATCTTACGATGCCTACTATGTCGTCTGCTGACTTCTGCACCTTTCACGGCATCTTTCCGAGACTCCGCTAATTCCGTTGTTCCCCTCTTGTGTCGGGTAGTAGTCGGTCATGAGTGCAGATCTCACCGGGTAATTCGCTGCACTTTCCTGCTAACCTGTCGCAAATACATGGACCTTTCTGAGTAAGTATTGGACTTGGGTTTTCCCGCACCCTTGTCCTAAGGTCACTGCCTTCATGCGCTTGCTGTTCGTCAGGTCAGCATTTTGTATACGGCTTTCTTCAGATCCCGCCTCGCGGCGGGCACCCTTGCCTTCTCTAACGGTTCTCCTTACTAGAGCCCGTAAGGGACTTTCACCCTCTAGTGTAGCGACATACCGGTCGCACGGGCTAGTATCAGGCAATACTACCCACTTTGCCGCAATCGATTTTTGGCGCTTTAAACCCGTCCAATAGCCGATTCTTGAGTTACGAACGGGTATAGACTGGACCTTTGGTCGAGTCTACATAAAAATTCCTTCTTTCTTTACTGCCGCTCATATGATATCCTCCATCTATGCTTCGCTATTTCTTAATAAAAGGAGCGGTTTTCCTCCTTTCCCTCTGGGCCGCTTTTACCATGACTTTTTTCTTAATGCACGCTATTCAAGGCGATCCATTTCTTGGAGACCATCCGATCCCCAAAGAAGTTTTGCAAAAGCTACACGCTTATTATGGCCTAGACCTTCCTTTGACCCGCCAATATGTTTTATATCTAGAGCGAATAGGTCATTTGGACTTGGGCTATTCGATCCTTTATCCAGGAAAAACTGTCTGGGAGCTCATCCGAGAAGGATGGGGGCCATCAGCTCTTTTGGGCCTGCAAGCTCTTTGTTTAGCGATACCCGGAGGCATTTTTCTTGGCACTTGGACCGCTATAAAGAAAACCTCTTGGCAAGACACAGCCATCCTCATCCTTTGCGCGGCAGGGGTTTCTCTGCCGAGTTTTGTTCTAGCCGGTTTATTGCAATGGATTTTTTGCCTGCAACTTCCCTGGCTGCCTATCGCAGGTTGGGGGGCTTGGCCCCATACCATCTTACCGACTTTAGCCTTAGCTGCCTTGCCGACAGCTTACATCACTCGACTCACAAGGACCCGCCTCAGGGAAGTGCTGGAAGAATATTACATACAAACGGCCAAAGCCAAAGGGCTATCTATGTTTAGGATCGCTTATCAGCATGGTCTTCGAAGCGCCCTTCTTCCGGTTGTTGCTTATCTCGGGCCCGCCGCTTCCCATATTGTCATGGGAAGCTTGATGATTGAAAAAATTTTTTCCATTCCAGGTCTTGGCAAGTGGATGATTCAAAGTATTCTAGCCAGAGATTATCCCGTGATTTTAGGGTTAACTATTTTTTTTAGTTTTTTTTTAATGCTCTCGAACTTTTTTGTCGATATAATCTACGGCTTGATGGATCCAAGAGTTCGCGCGTCAAAAGAATATGAATGACATACAGGTTCATTCTCTTCCTCAATCCTCTCTCTGGCAGCTTTTATGCCGTCGAAGAGCCGCGAAATGCGCCTTTTGGATGCTAAGCTTCATTGTAGCGATTGCGCTTTTAGGTCCCCTTTTTTCTCCTCACCTTCCCACCGAGATCCAGCTAGCTTATAAAAACCGTCCCCCTTCCGGTGAGTTTTGGTTTGGCACGGATGAGCTCGGAAGGGATCTTTTTGTCCGGGTATGCTGGGGCGCCCGCATTTCCCTTTTTCTAGGCATAGCAGCTTCTATCCTAGACGCGGCAGCTGGCGTTTTGTGGGCGGCAGTCGCCGCTTATTTTGGAGGGAAAATCGAAACTTGCCTCATGAAAATTTGCGATATTTTGCATTCGATCCCCTATTTACTCCTCGTCATGCTGCTAACTGTCGTCCATGGCCCGGGTCTCGCCACGCTTTTAATTGCTATGACGATCACGAGCTGGATCCATATGGCGCGCATTGTCCGCTCCCACATGCTGCAACTCAAACAGCAAGAATATATTCTCGCAGCCAAAGCTTTAGGCGCCTCTTCTTTCCGAGTGATGTTTTGCTACCTTATTCCCAATTCGCTAGGTCCGATCATGACCACTATGACGCTCAGTATTCCTGGAGCCATTTTTACAGAAGCTTTTTTAAGCTTTTTAGGGCTAGGAATCCAAGCTCCTTCCGCCAGCTGGGGCGTTATGGTCAGCGAAGGCATTCGAGCGATCAGTTTTTATCCTTGGAGGCTTTTTTTCCCAGCAGCGTTTATCGGGGCCACAACGCTCGCTTTCCATTTACTCGGCCATGCTTTGCGGTCCAAATGACCCTTTTAGAAGTCGATCGCCTCTCTCTTTCTTTTTTCTTGCAAAAACAAAAAGTTTTAGCTGTAGACGCCGTTTCTTTTGCCATAAAAAAAGGGGAAATTCTCGGGATCGTGGGAGAATCGGGCTCTGGAAAAACTTCTCTAGCGCTTGCTATTGCAGGGCTTTTGAAGGATGCAGCCATCGAAGGGACGATCCTCTATAACAATCAGCCTCTTTATCCCATGGAAGAAAAAAAATGGCAAACCCTACGAGGACAAGAGATCGGTTTTATTCCCCAACATCCCATGAGCGCGCTCACGCCCACGATGAAAATCGGACATCAAATACAAGAAGGCCTTTTATATCATCGGCTCAAAAGCCCGGGCGAGGCGAAAGGACAAGCTATGGAACTTTTGGCCCTCGTCGGGATCGAGCAGCCAGAGATTTGCTTTCATCAATATCCCCACGAGTTAAGCGGAGGGGAAAAGCAGAGGATACTCATTGCAATAGCTCTTGCTTGCCGGCCTAAACTTCTCATTGCTGACGAGCCAACAACAGCTTTAGACGCCCCTCTTCGAGGGGAGATCCTTCGTCTTTTACAAAACATGCAAACACGCTTTGGCATGAGTCTTCTTATTATCTCTCATGACGAACAAGTCATCTCCCCTCTTTGCCATCGAACGCTTGTCATGCACAAAGGAAAACTCGTTGAACGCGCTTTTTTTTCTAAAAAGAACATCGTTTACAAACCCCCTCTAAAGCCACGTCCTCCAATCCCCCTTCTCGACGTCCGAGATTTGTCCGTGACCTACGCCCGAGGAAAAACAACATTTCAAGTCGTCGATTCCGTCTCTTTTTCTCTCTACCCTGGAGAAACTCTCGGACTCATCGGCGAAAGCGGAGCTGGAAAATCGACCCTCGCAAAAGCTTTGTTAGAGCTCATCCCCCGCTCATCGGGCCGCGTCTATTTTGAAGGGAGAGAACTTTGCCTATCTAAACAGCGCGCGGATCGCCGCCATATACAACTTGTTTTTCAAGATCCCCTCTCTTCCCTCAATCCTTGTATGTCGATTTCCCAAATTCTCGAAGAGCCGCTTTGCATCCACAAAATTCCCTATACTCCATCCGATATTCAGCGCGTAATCGAACTCGTCTCGCTCCCTTCCTCTTTACTTTCTAGATATCCTCATACTCTTAGCGGAGGCCAAAGACAGCGAGTAGCTCTCGCGAGAACGCTTGCGCTCGCGCCCCGCATCCTCATCTTTGATGAACCAATCTCTTCTCTCGATCCTCATCTTCAAGGCCAAATGATCGAGCTCTTGCAGCGCCTGCAAGAAGAGCTTCATCTCGCCTATCTTTTCATCACGCACGATCTTGCCCTCGCGCGCCACTTTACAACGCATTTAGCTGTGATGCATAAAGGAAAATTAATGGAACTTGGCCCCACGGACATCGTAGCCAACCAAAATTATATTGAAGAAAGTACCTGTTTAGGCAATTGGAAAAAGACGTTTTCTTCGGTATAAGTCACCTCTTCCACTTGAGTCACCCCGAGCGATTTCAACGTCTGAATGCAAGATTGGACAACATCTTCAGGCGTTGAAGCCCCGGCTGTCATAGCAATTGTTTTTACATGAGCAAGCCAAGAAGATTGAATTTGCGAAGCTTCATGAATGAGATAAGCTCTCCGATTTCGTTTTTGGGCCACTTCACAAAGGCGATTCGAGTTCGAACTCATCGGATCTCCCACGACTAAGACCAAATCGGCCTCATCGGTAATATGACGAAGGGCCATTTGACGATTTGTGGTCGCATAACAAATGGAAGAACTTGGAAGCGTCTCAATATGGGGAAATTTTTGCACCAGCGCGTCCGTGATCTCTTTCACGTCATCGAGGCTCAAAGTCGTTTGCGTTAAATAAGCGAGTTTTTGGTTTTCAGAAAAAGTAAGCCGGCCTACCTCTTCCACCGATTCAACCACGATCGTCGATTCAGGCGCTTCACCCGCTGTGCCAATAATCTCCACATGCTTTCTGTGGCCGATCAAAAGAATTTTATACCCTTTTTCAGCGAAACGTTTGGCCGCGGAGTGAACTTTTGTGACAAGTCCGCACGTTGCATCAATCTCAATAAGCCCGCGAGCTTTTGCCTCTTCTCGCACGGCCGGCGAAACTCCGTGCGCAGAATAAATAACGCGGGAGCCCTCAGGAATCTCGCTTAGCTCCTCAATAAAAATAGCGCCACGCTCTCTTAAGTCGTTAACCACGTGAGCGTTATGAACGATTTCGTGCTTTACATAAATCGGCGCGCCCCAAAGCTCGAGAGCTTTTTTTACCGTATCAATCGCGCGCTCAACCCCAGCACAAAAACCACGGGGTTTAGATAATAAAAGTTTCATGGAGTAAAGTATGCAAAAGACAAGATTTTAGGACAAGCTGGATGGCTCTTTCTTAGAAGAGAGAAAAGCGCGATCATAAGCCGCTTTGTCTAGCCCTAACATCTGATTTCTAAAATCATTTTTCGGCTCTTTATCGCCTTCATTTTGAATCCAATCTTCAGGACGTTCAAACAGCTCTACAACGTAAATTCTAATTAAGCTGGCAAATTCTTCTCTCAGATCCCTCAATTCCTCTTCCGTTAAAACAGGTAAATCATTTTCTTGAGTCCCTTCAAAATACTGCTTAATACGTCTGCAAACATGAATACCGCAATCGACTGGATTGAGCGTAGGCTGCACTTGAGGAGGAGATCTATTTTCATGTCGATCTTTATATTCTGTAACATTTCCACCAACTAGAGATTTTACTTTTTTGTCTCCACCTCCAATTTCAACTAAACCATCATGGAGCGGAATTAACTTCGGATCAAAATACTCCCAATTTTCTCCGTCTAGACTGAGATAAACACTAGCATGAGGCTCAAAACATACACGATCTCCAGTGAGCATGCCGTTTACCCAACGAAAACCTTTGAAAAGTTCCTCTTGAGGGGCAATACACACTGTCCGGATATAAAGCTTGGGCTCTTTGTTTTCTAATTTTCGACAATATTTATATTCATCAAATTCTTTATCTTGAGAAACGATTAAATGACAAGGAAGCGAGTAAAAGACATTTAGTGCCAATACGAAATACTTCAAAGCTTGATCATCGATCTGACCGGTTCCTCGAAAACACTCTTCCGCCTCTTTAGCCCTCTTCAAAAAAAGGTTCCCTCGTTCCGTAATCCAATCTGAACGTTCTGGAGCTGGGCTCGGCTGAATATTTACTGAATCACCAAATACTTCTTCCACAACTGCGTCATTCTCATCTGGGATTATTGAATCCATTTCAATCTCTCCGCCCCCTGAAGGATCAAGAGGAGGGCCGGTATCGTCAAGCGGAGCTATTTCTTGACTTTCCGGCTCTTTAGCTTTTGAAGAATGCAGCACCACATAGACGATACCTGCTATAATCGCAGCTCCCACCAAAACACTCACGGCGACAGGCCAAGTAAAAGGAAAGGCAATAAGACCGAGTCCCACAAGACCTACTACGATCAATGCATCACCAAAAAGCACCCCCAAAGCTGCAGCAACAACTAAATCGGAGCGATCGATCATCTCTTCGTTTGAAGGGACCTTTGATGATTCTGAAATAAGCTCATTTACACTTTGAGAAGAACTCATTATTACACTAACATATTAAATTAATCACCTATAATTATATCAAACTGATCATTAAAAACATACAACTAATCACAGGAGCGCAACAACATAACCAGCTTATAATAAGCTAGATAAAAAAACGAGCGCCTCGACTAAAAAAAAAGCCCGAGAATCTCTCCCTTTTTCCTCAAATTTCCATTGCTAAACAGGGGGCTTTATTTTAGCATGCGCCTAAGAGAGGAGGGGCTGCATGCTTGATCGACTATGGGATTTTTTTACAGAAAGCTGCCATGCCTTCTTCTTTCCTCTAGTATGCGCCTACTACGCTATTGCCGGAGGGCTTTTTCTCAATTGCGCCTCATCCGATGCTACTGGCTTAGAAAAAATGGGGGATACGCTTTTAATCCCTTTTCAGTATGTGTTTTGCGGCCAAGTGGCGACGCCCACAGATCAAGGCGGCTGGATCTATACGCAAAGATTTGATTACAAAGAGGTCTTTTGGATCAAAACCGGCGCTTCTGCGCTCGTTCTTCCAGCAAGCGTCGTTTTAGGAGCTGCCGCCAAAGGGCTCGCCTGCCTCTCTTCCGAATGCCGCGCGCGCCTCGCTGCTAGATCCGCTTTTTATTTTGACTCCAATGTCCATGTCAGCCCAGAAAGATATCGGGCTTGGGGTCTAGAGATCGAAGAGGCCAAACCCTTTCTTTCTCAGGGACATTTGCGAAGGCCCGGAGATGAAGACCATCTCGCCCTGGAAAAAGAGGCCCTCGGAGAAATCGGCGCTCTTTTGACAAAAGCCGGCATTCCTTGGTGGGTCGATTGCGGAACGTGTCTTGGGGCCTATCGATATGGAGGCGTCATTCCCTGGGATGAGGATATTGATATCGCCGTTTTAGAGCCCGATTTCGATCTAGTTCGAAAAACTCTTTTAAAGCTCGATCCTCGAAAATACTCAGTGCAAGATTGGTCAAGCCGCTTAACCCCTCAAAATTATTTCAAAGTCCACATTCGCCAAACGAACCGCCTAATCGACATCTATCATTTTGCTATCGAACCTGAAACCCGCACGCTGCGCTATATCTTCTCTCTCGAAACAAATCCCGTGTTCCCAGAATGGGTCAAAATCCGAGAGCGGCGCTTTACCGTTCCCACTTCATTCGCCACTGTTTTTCCTTTGAAAAAAACTCTTTTCGACGGCGTCGAAGTCTTTTTACCCAACGATCCCAAAGCGTATTTGCAACGATATTACGGCGACAATTTAGATCCGGCCAAAACGTATGATCCTCTCACAAAACGCTATGAGAAAGTATTGAGCCATCCCTATTGGCAGCGAGAATACGTCCATTAAACCAAGGCCTTGATATCATGACAAAGCCCACCCAACGCGTCTTAACCGCTTCCACCATTGCTTTGATCAACATAGCGGCCCTATGCAGCATTAAAAATTTCCCGCTTCTTGCTGAATACGGTCTTTCGATCATTTTTTTTCTCTTTCTGACCGCTCTTTTCTTTTTCATCCCCGTCTCTCTCGTCTCGGCTGAACTTGCAAGCGGTTGGCCCGAGCAGGGCGTTTACAGCTGGGTCAAAGCTGCCTTGGGCGCCAAAATGGGGTTTTTAGCGATTTGGCTCCAATGGATCGAAAATGTGATTTGGTATCCGACCATCCTCTCTTTCATCGCCACCACTCTGGCTTATCTCATCTCTCCCGATCTGGCTCACAACAAGCTCTACATCATCTGCGTCAGTCTCATCATTTTTTGGTCTGTCACATGGGTCAACTGTTTTGGCATGAAAGTATCTGGCAAAATCAGCTCTCTCAGCGCTCTTTTCGGCACCATCATTCCCATCATGCTCATTATTTTCCTGGGCCTCTTTTGGGTCATTGGCGCCCACCCTTCTCAAATCTCTTTTTCCTCCGGCCATCTCATTCCTTCTCTTACCTCCTGGAATGATCTCGTTCTTCTCTCCGGCGTACTTTTCAGTTTATCAGGTTTAGAAATGTCCGCCGTCCATGCAAAAGATGTCCAAAACCCGCGCCGCGACTACCCCAAAGGGATCTTCTTCTCAGCCATCATCATTCTCGCCCTCGAAGCTCTCGGCGCTCTCGCTATCGCCATCGTCGTCCCTCATGAAGAGATTCAACTCTCAGCAGGCGGCATGGAGGCCTTTAGCTATCTCTTCCAAGCTTTCCACATGAATTGGGCCACGCCCCTCATCGCCGCCGTCATGACGTTCGGCTCGCTCGGCATGATGAGCACATGGATCGTCGGCCCCAGCCGAGGCCTCTGGGCCACAGCCCACCACGGCGATCTCCCCAGATTCTTCCACAAAGTCAACAAGCATGAAATGCCTACCAACATCCTCGTTTCACAAGGCCTCATCGTCACCGTCCTCTCCGCTGTCTTCCTCTTCATGCCGTCGGTTAACAGCTCGTACTGGATCCTCATGGCCCTCGCCTCCATTCTCTATATGCTCATGTACATCCTCCTCTTCGTCTCCGCCCTCATCTTGCGCTACAAATATCCCCACACAAAACGAACCTACCAAGTCCCCGGCGGCACATTAGGCCTCTGGATCATCTCTCTCCTCGGCCTCACAGGCTCCACCTTCGGCTTCCTCATCGGCTTCCTGCCCCCCTCCCAACTCAACACCGGCAACCCTCTCCAATACACCACCCTCCTCCTCTGCGGCGCCGCTTTCTTCTGCACCCTCCCCTTCCTCATCTACAAAGCCTCAAAAAAATCATCCTAATCCACGCAATCGGGGCTCCGCCCCAAACCCCGCCAAAGGACTTCGTCCTTTGGACTATAGTTTATAGTTTTCTTCGACTTTTCAGTTTCTTTGGATTTAAGTCCCTATCGCCTTCCAACGCTTCGCGTTTCCAGTTGATGACTTGCGTTTGATGATCGATCGAGG
>JAJXYX010000065.1 GCA_021780355.1 bacterium
CCTTGGAGGAACTCGAGGAACTGCGCAGAGGAGACGGCAAGCGGCCTGGGATGATGCTTGGACTCTGAAACTGTTGTCAAGAATATTCGAGGTAGATCTGTAAAGGAATTTTAATCAAAAAGCCCTGTACCTTTATGAGCATAAAGTTAACGTAGAAGTGATTGCAATGGATCAAGAAAAAGAATATGTGAAGCGGGTGTTAAAAGTGATGGTTTACATCGATGAGCACCTCGATAAAGATCTTACTTTAGAGGGATTGGCGCAAATTGCCTGCTATTCTCCTTTTCATTTCGCGCGTATTTTTCAAGCCATTTTGAAAGAGACGGTTCATGGCTATGTCAAACGTTTAAGGATGCAAAAAGCGGCAGGAAAACTCCGTTATACGGTAGTGCAACATTGATTCTGTAAATTCAGACTAATATAAATTTTTAGGTTTTGATTAAAACTTTCTTTGAAGTCTGTTTTGATTGAAAATGCTAGGAAATAAAAAAGGTCTGAGATCACAATTCTTCTTTTCAACTTCTTCAAAAATGTAAAGGAGATTTTTATGATTTCAGACCAATTAAATGATACATTAGTCGAGCAAATTGTTAAAGGGCTAATTGGCCAAGGAACGGAAGGCGTAAAGCCTGTATTGGAGCTGCTATTCAACGCGGCGATGAAGGTGGAGCGAGAGCAATTTCTGGGGGCTGGTGCCCATGAAAGAAGCGAGGAAAGGAAGGGGTATGCAAACGGCTACAAGCCAAAGGGGATCCAAACCCGGATGGGGGCCCTGGAGTTAGCTGTACCACAAGTGAGGGGCCTTGGGTTTTATCCCCAGAGTATAGATAAGGGCTCCCGCTCGGAAAAGGCATTGAAAGTTGCTATAGCCCAAATGTATTTGGAGGGGGGTTCGACGAGACGAGTGCAGGACATCACGGAAAAGTTGTGTGGCTACGAAGTGAGTTCGACCCAAGTTTCGAGGGTAACTCAAGAACTAGATGAGCAATTTGAACAATTTAGGAATCGTCCCCTAGGACCGATCTGTTACCTAATTACCGATGCCATTTACCTAAAGGTACGGCACAACGGATCCGTGATCGATATGGCTATTCTGTTGGCATATGGAATCAATCCTGATGGCAAACGGGAGATTCTGGGAGCCTCAGCCAGCCTTTCGGAAGCTGAGGTTCACTGGAGGGAGTTTTTTAAACACCTACAGTCCCGAGGGATGAGCGGTTTGCGATTGATAATTAGTGACGACCACTGTGGGATGAAAAATGCCAGGATGGCAGCTTTTCCATCGGTGCCCTGGCAAAGATGCCAATTTCATTTGGCTCAAAATGCTCAGAGTTATTCCCCTAGGAAGTCGATGAGAGTTGAAATAGCGGAGGTGATGAGAGAGATTTTCAATAGCCCGACATTAGAGATGGCGCTGGAAATGAAACGCCGAGCAGTCGAAAAGTATCAGAAGAGGGCCCCCGAGTTTGCTAAGTGGCTTGAACTAAACGTTGACGAGGGGTTTACCAATTTCCCAGGGAGCACCGGAAAAAGCTACGGACCTCCAATGGGATAGAGAGGATGAACAAAGAGATTAAGCGGCGAACAAGAGTGGCTGTATTATTTCCAAACCCTGCATCAGCACTCCGGTTAGTGACCGGTGTGATAATTGAAATCCACGAAGAGTGGGTAACGGGAAAGCAATATTTGGACATGAGTCCGCTGTTAAATCAGAATTTGAAAAACGAATAAATTGAGGGAGAAAAGAAGAAGGAAATCGGAATTTACAGAAAAACTGTTGCTTTATCCGTTATACAGAGCAGTCTGTGACAGCTATTGCCTTGGACGCTAGTTTTGAGACTCCATCGGCTTTTACTAAAGCTTTTAAGCAGTTTATGGGATCTTCGCCAAGGGGCTATCGATCTTTATATGCTGCTATTGATATGACAACTCAAAAAATTAAGGAACTACCTATGATTGCTCCAGACAAAATTGAAACGTCGCTGCCCGACTTACCTTTGCTTTTTATCAGAAAATACGGGGGTTATACTCAATCTTCTGCAAAAGCTTGGAAATTGATGATGAGCTTTATCAAAGAAAACCATTGGGATCTTTCTAAGCTTCGTTATTTTGGCATTTCCCATGACAATCCTGAGGTTGCAAGTGAAGACAAGCTCCGTTACGACGCGGCTATTCTCGCTCCAGAGGGAGCTAGAGAAAAAGGCGAAGTGGGACGGCAAATAGTCAAGGGAGGTAAATATGCCATCTTTACTCACCTAGGTTCTTATGAAGGTTTGGGAGAAGCGTTTAATAGGGTTTTTCTGAAATGGCTGCCACATTCCAAAGAAGTTTTCGATGAAGCTAGAGCTGTTTTTTGTGAATATTTCCATATGGAATATGCGAAAACAGATCCTGAAAAGCTCGTCACGAAGCTTTACATTCCCTTGAAATAATCAATAGGGAGTCTAGATAAACTGGGCTCCCGTCTTCTTCTATGAAAAATTTCGCGGGTTGCTTATTGAGCAGCTTTCGCCAGATCTGTATGGGAAGAGCGCTTGGATTTTTGCCAGAAACTGAAAAGCCTTCCAGTCAACATGCCAGATACCAAGGTCGCTAGATTTTCTACAGCGAATAGGGCTAAATGGCCTTTGAGGTGGGGGTAGAGGCCATAGGCAGCCCCAAGGAAATATCTTAAAGAAAAGATGGATAGGGACAAAATGAGCGGGATCCAGCTGCCGCCTATTTCAAGCAGATGCTTTTGTTTATCAAATTGAAGAGAGAGGTTCCGGGTTGTGAGCGATCCGAGCCAAATCCCTATGGAGATGCTGAGCGCCCATAGGCAGATAGAGAGGGGGCTATAATAAGCCGCAAGAGCGTAAAGCGACCAGGCAAACATGAGCGATGGCATGATCAGAAGCGTTTTCCAAGAAATGATATGAGGTTTTCTCGATTTCCATCCGCCTAGAAGTAACATAGCGAGTAAAGGCCATACGTAAGAGGGGGCGTCTGAAATCATTTCTATCATGAAAAATCTCTTGCTTTCTGGGAATTAGGATAGTTCTTATTTCTCAAAAAAACAAGATCTTTTGATGGAGGCAAAGAACTTATAGATTCAAATTTTCTTGATGATAAATCGACTGATATGAAATAATTTCCGTCTTTTTTAAGAGGCGGTATGTCAAGTGTGAATAGTTTTTCTTCTTCGGAATTTCATTGTGTAGGGCTAGTATCAGTTTATTTCTGTCGTAGAGAGGAGACTTTTTGTGAAGCTTTAGAGCTAGGTAAGCTCTTCGTGATTGAGCATTTTTTGCAAAAAGGCATGTCTCCTTCGCAGCTGTACAAAGGGCTTACTCCTCTCTATATTGCTTCTAAACATGGGCATATTGAAATAGTGAAACTGCTTTTGGATCATGGAGCAAGCCCTCTCGAAAGAAATGATCTAAGCCAGGTTTCTGCATTTGATCGTAATTGGGAGGCTAATGATTTAGACTCTGAACATTTGGCCAGGCCTCTGCAAATTGCTATTAAAACGGGGCGTTTAGAGATTGTGAAGCTTTTACATGAGCGGGGTGCGCCTATTGATGAAGAGGAAGAATTGGACTGGACCCCTCTTTTTCTAGCCGTGCACGCAAGGTGCGAAGAGATCGCCTTATATTTTATTGAGCAAGGAGTTCGGTTGAATATAAGGGATGATGAAGAGGATTCTCTCATCATGATGGCTATACGCTCTGATTTATTGAAGGTTGTCGAAGAGCTTGTTGCGAAAGGGGTGTCTTTGGCCGATGTCAATGAAGAGGGGGAGACTTGCGTTTTTATAGCTGCTGGCAGAGATGAGCCGGATATGCTTGATTTCATCTTGAAGCACGGAGGAAACGAGATGATTGACCTTCGCTCTTCTGGCGATACGCCTCTTTCCTGGGCTGTTAAATGCGCTAAAATAGAAAATGTCAAGCTCCTAGTTGAAGCGGGCGCAGATGTGCATTTAACGTACCAAGGTCTCAATCTTTTGGAGCTTGCTAAAGATTGCTACCAAAATGAACTGGATTTTTATCGTGAATCTGGAGGTTTTATGCGAGAGGAAGATCAGCTTCTAAGGGACAAAAAGTCAGTCGTAAGATTTGTAAAAGAGCTCTTGAGAGCTTTGGAAGGAGAAAGTTTTTCGATGGAAAAACAGAGGCTGGCCCCGAGTATAGCAATGGATCGGACGATCCTTTTTTTTATAGAAAAGGCTTTTGATGCTGCAGGGGAGGGGCTTTTATTTTTGCTTTGCGATTTAAGAGATAAGGCAAATCGAGAAGACGATTGGCTTCCAGTTCGTAATCCTTATTGCAATACTTTTTCCCTTATGAAAGCTTATCATTTAATTGATGGAAAGGGACGTATGAGGAGTCATGCGAAAAACATGATAAAAAAATGCATAGTCCAAGAAGGGAAATGCATTCAATTCAAAATGCCGGCTTCTTTGTCAAAAACCGCGGAAGAGCGGGTGAATTTTTGTTCGTGCTCTTAAACCACTCTATACCCGTTCCGCCTCAATGGCACCCAAAAAGACCGCATTCAAAGCCTTTTAAATTGAATAAAAAGCTTTGAATGAGATCTAATGCAAAAGCTGACCGCTAGACGGGGGATTGCCTTCAAAAATCGATTGTCATAAAAAAAGCCCCCCCCCTTCTTTTTAACGATTTCTGGTTTTATGTAGTTATGTCATTGGTAATAAATGGCTTGGCATTTTCTTAGAAGAAAATGTTTTAAAAAAGCGCATGCATAATAAAGAAAATGTGTTAGCGTTTTTTAGAAATGTCCTACTTTTGCGTTTTTTTAAAATGTCCGCTTTTGGAGGCATTATTTGATCATTTATGTCCCTATTTTAGCATGTTTTCTTTTGTTGTGCCACCACAACTCT
>JAJXYX010000080.1 GCA_021780355.1 bacterium
CTCCCACAGAGCCCAAAACAGCCTTCACATCTAAACATGCAAGCCTTTCTACATCTTGCGCTGTTTGCAAAAGAGGCTCAATGACGGGCCCTTCTTGGAAATCCAGCTTAAAACCAAGGGCAAGAGCCATCACGGTGATATCGGAAAACAAGATCGCGACATCCACTCCGATTTGTTCCAGCGGCATGAGTGTGGCTTCAGCCGCGAGGCTTGGAGTAAAAAAAAGCTCATAGAGCGAAAACTTACGGGGCATCGTCTGATAATCGGGCAAATAGCGCCCTGCTTGGCGCATGAGCCATACCGGCGGGCGCTTTTGATTCGATCCCGCCAAAGCTTGTAGTAAAAGAGAAGAAGACATGCAGCTTTGCGCTCAATTCTATGTTACGAGCTGCATAACCGTTTTTCACAGATATTGATGCAATATCTCTTATACTGGAGTTTAGACTAATTTTGAGCTTAGGGAACGCAATCTTTTGACTTTCAGTGCGTTAAATTTGATTTTACCTACCCGTTCGGGTATGATCAAAAACCAGATCTAACGCACTGAAGGCCAAAATATTACATTCTCTAAGCCAAAAATTAGTCCAAACTCCACTATAGCTTTTATCTATTTTGATTCGCCTTTTCATGTGCGATGAGTCTTTCCACAATCGCATCGACTGTAAAACCAAATTCTTGCGCTAAATCGGCTGCCGGCGCTGATTCTCCAAATCTCTCCATGCAAATCGCAATACCGTGAAGGCCAATGTATTTATGCCAGCCAAAATCGCTCCCAGCTTCTACAGCGACTCTGACGCCCAAATCGCCTCCCATCACGGTGTGTTTGTACGATTCTGGCTGTTTATCAAATAAAGCCCAGCAAGGCATGGAAACAACGCGAACATGTTTGCCGATTTTTTCCAGCCTCTCCGCAGCTTCCAACGTCAAAGAGAGCTCCGATCCTGTTGAAAAGAGGGTGAAATCTGGAAGGGCATGCTTTTCTTTTTTCACGATGTAGCCGCCCCTTGCCATCCCTTCGGCGTACGAGACATCGGTGCAGGAAAGCTCCGGCAAATTTTGTCGAGATAAAATAATGGCGGTTGGGCCTTTATAATGCAAAGCGGCCATCCAAGCCATTTTCACCTCGTGCGCGTCTGCAGGGCGAATCACATGTAGGTTCGGGATCGCTCTAAGCGAAGCGAGCTGCTCGATCGACTGGTGAGTCGGGCCGTCTTCGCCTAAAAAGATTGAATCATGAGTAAATTGATAGATCGTATGGTAATGCGACAAGGCAGCGAGCCGGATCGAATTGCGCATATAATCGGAAAATGTCAAAAATGTTCCGCAATAGGGAGTGATCATTCCTGTCAAAGAAAGCCCATTGGCCATCGTTCCCATACCGAATTCCCGCACACCATATTTGATATTACGTCCTGTAAACTGCCCCGGCGCGATCAATGGAAAATCTTTCATCATCGTCATATCAGAGCCTGACAAATCAGCGGATCCTCCATAAATTTGTGGCAACTCTTTGCCAAGCGTTTGAAGCACGTCATTAGAAGCGGATCTGCCTGCAATCGGCGATTTGATCGCGATTTTTTTCAAGAGCTCTTCTAAATGTTCAGGCAAGTGCTGCGTATGCATCTTTTCAAAATCGCGGGCCAGCTCAGGGTAATCGAGCGCCCACAGCCGATACATCTCATGCCAATTCGCTTCCATCGCTGCATCTTTTGCTAATTTTTGCTCAAAAAATGTATAAACCGCCTGAGGCACGTAAAATTCTTCTTTTGGAAGTCCCAACGCCTCTTTCGCAGCCGCCACTTCATCTGCTCCGAGAGGAGATCCGTGTACTTTATGAGTCCCCTCTTTATGAGGAGCTCCCTTGCCGATCACGGTGCGGAAAATAATCAGCGTCGGCTTTTGCTGATTGGTTTTGATCTCATGAAAAACAGCTTCCATCGCATCGAAATCATAACCGTTAATTTCATGCACATCCCAATGATAGGCTAAATATCGCTCTTTCGTATCTTCCGAGCAGCACTCTGCCAAAGGACCATCTAAGCAAATGTGGTTCGCATCGTAAATTAGCACCAAATTATTCAACTTCAAATGCCCTGCCAAAGAAGAAACTTCCGAGCTTATCCCCTCCATAATGCAGCCGTCGCCTGCAACGCAATAAATCTTATTTGAAAACAAAGGATACTCTTCCCTGTTAAACCGAGCCGCCAGCATTTTCATACCGAGCGCCATCCCCACGGCATTCCCCACGCCCTGTCCCAACGGCCCCGTCGTCGCCTCTACGCCATCGGTCATCCCATATTCAGGATGCCCCGGTGTTTTCGAATGGAGCTGTCGAAACCGCTTAATCTCTTCCATCGACAGCTTGAACCCCGACAAATGCAGGCAAGAATATAGCCACATCGACCCATGCCCCGCAGACAAGACGAGCCGATCTCGATTGACCCATTTGGAGTTTTTAGGGTTGTGTCTTAGCACCATCCCATATAAAAAAGCGCCCAACTCCGCACACCCCATCGGCATTCCAGGATGCCCTGAATTCGCCTTTTGCACCGCGTCCATCGAAAGCGAACGAATCGCATTCGCAATCCGGCTCAGCTGCTTTTTTACATCATCATCCATATTGGGTCCTTTTTCTTTTCAATGATGTCATTTTGATCGACAAAGACTTATCCATGCAAGCGGAATCTTAGCAGCACGCTGCAATGGGGCGCTGCCCCAGACCCCGCCAAAGGACTTCGTCCTTTGGAAACCTATTTGTTTTATTTGCAATTTTTATAATATAAATGAAACGATTATGATTTATCGAAATATGGGATATTTATGACTTATGTTTATTTTGAAGATTTAAAAAAACCTATTGCTCATCGAAAGATATCTTTGGATTTCGCGAATCTACTGCCTTATAGAGTATAATTCAAAAAGTCGGCTTAATTGCTTTGGCTCTTCTTGCGGTTTGTCTCTTGGCAAAATATCCTCTTGCAACTCTTAGCGTTGTCTTACTCGTCCCTGTCGCCATTTGGAGCAAAATGATTCTGAATGTCATTTTGTGGCGCCCCGAAACAGATGATTTTAGGTAGATCTCTCCCCTTGAAAAAAGACCTTTTTGAAGACGGCGCGCGGCTTCAATTTGAGAATGGCTCTTTTGTTAAATGTGAAAATTTGCGAAACTCGTTGGCATATGAGTCCACCAAACTTGAGTCCCTGGCGCTCTTTTTTTTGGCCCATTCACAGGAATGAGCTTAGAAAGTTTTTGTCGCTGTTCGCGATTTTTTTCTTCATATCTTTCAATTATAATGTACTGAGATCATACAAAGACACCATCGTGGTCACAGCTTCTCAATCGGGAGCAGAGGCGATTCCTTTCATTAAACTCTGGGCTGTTTTGCCTAGCGCTATCTTGTTTACCTTGCTCTACACCAGACTGTCGAATCGATTGAATCGGGAAAAGGTATTTTACATCATCATGTCGATCTTCGTTGGGTTTTTCTTTTTATTTACATTCGTGCTTTATCCAGCCCAAGATCTTTTGCATCCCACAAATCTGGCAAGCAAACTGCAGAGCTATCTACCTTCTGGCTTTAAAGGGTTCATCGCAATTTACCGCAATTGGACATTCACCCTTTTCTACATCATGGCAGAACTTTGGTCGACGACGATTTTCTCTGTGCTCTATTGGGGCTTTGCGAATGAGATCATCTCTGTCGGCGAAGCGAAACGTTTTTACGGGCTCATCACATTTGGAGGCAACATTGCAGGCATGTTTGCCGGATATGCCGCGATTATTTTTTCCAGCTGTCAATTTTTCGACTGGCTTCCTTATGGAAAAACTGCGTGGGACCAATCAATTTTCTTTGTTGGATGCGCGGTGATCAGCTGCAGCATCGTCACCATGATGATTTTCCGCTGGCTCAATGTCCATGTCATCCGCCCAACGGAAATAAATGCCCCTCCCAAAGAAAAAATCCGCATGTCTATGCGGGAAAATTTCGCTTATCTATCCCGCTCAAAATATCTACTCTGCATTGCCCTCATCGTACTTGCGTATAACTTGGCGATCAACTTGATCGAAGTCGTCTGGAAAGACCAGATGAAAACGCTCTATCCCAATCCGGCCGATTACAATACGTACATGGGCCAGGTGATGTTTACCATGGCCATTTTAGCTAGCCTTGCCAGCTTGCTTACAACAAGCAAAGTCATTCAACATTATTCCTGGACGGTCTGCGCTCTCATCTCCCCTATTTTAGTCACGATCACAGGCATTTTATTTTTCCATTTCATCATTTTCCCGAACCACGGCCTCTCTTGGATTGTGGGAAGCTTTAGTATGTCTCCTTTGACGCTCTGCGTCACTCTAGGATCGATTCAAAACTGCATCAGTCGCACATGTAAATACACGTTCTTTGATGCCACAAAAGAGATCGCTTTCATCCCGCTGAGCAAAGAATCTAAACTCAAAGGGAAAGCCGCAATCGACGGGGTTGGCTCCCGTATTGGCAAATCGGGCGGATCCGCTGTGCATCAAAGCTTAATTCTCCTCTTCTCTACAGTCGCAGGAAGCATCCCCTACGTAGCCGCCATCTTCCTCGTGGTAGCCGGCATCTGGATTGTCTCCGTCATCTATCTAGGCAAGCAATTCGACCAAGCCGCCGCCCAAGCCGCAGGCCCCCCTCATTAGCCGCAGTTGAAATCATCAACCTAAACAATTTACTAAAATAAGCATCCCTGAAATCAACGGGTTTCCAAAGGGTGACAGCCCTGCTATGTGAATCTGTCAACCCATAAAAATTTTCTCCAGCTGTTTTAGGCCTTATTTGCTGTTTGACTAATAGTTTCGGGTTTTTCACGACCTTTAAATTTCTTTAAGGTCTACCTGCT
>JAJXYX010000077.1 GCA_021780355.1 bacterium
AGGCTATTTCGCACCAAGTGTACCAGAGTGCCGACGATTCTTTCGAAGGGAAGTTTTCTGCGTCGAGTGAATGCTGTAGATGCCATGCGGTGTCTAGCGATAAAATTTAGATCTTTGAGAATCAAGGTGGCTTGTTTTAGAACTTTTTCAGTTGTCTTCATGGTCTCTCCTAAGTGACTTAGAACAAGACGATATCATGACCTATTGCGTGGTAAAACCTTAAGTTGACAGCATTAGCCGTACGCCTCCAGATTGCCTAGAAGAAATAAAGAAAAATTTTCGTGTCTTTGAAGGAAGGCGAGATCTTCTTGAAGCGAATCTTCGCTGATGGCTTCTATGGAGATTTTGTCAGAAGGATTCATATTTTTTTGTTTATCTTAGCTTTATAAGCGATTCATAGAATCGTTGCAATGAGATTTTATCTTTGGATGCGTAAGCGTCTAATTTAGCCATCTTTTTTCGATTTGGGAAGCAACGGTTGGGGATGGTGGGATCACAAACGTGCGAGACTCGTCATGAAAAAGATTGGGGCACAAAATCGGAGAAAGGCCTGATCGACCCGTCATTCGCAAATCATTTGAAGATATCGAACTTGAAAATCAACCTAAAAAACCAGAAAGAGCTCCCAGAAAAAGATCTACATCACCGATAAGATACTCGAGAATGCGTCGAGTGTGGTCAAAACACCGTTCGCCTTCCATGAGATGTTAGGCAGCGAAATTCAAATTTGAACTGATTTTGCGCCGCTTCGGTGCGAAATTAGTCCAAACACCAGTGGATTTGGAGAGCGGTCTCATTGATTTATTTCCGAGAGATACGACATCGATTCCAAGATGTCCATCCTGAAAAAAAGTCTCTAAAACAAGTATAGAAAATTTAATCCTCAAACAGTCATACTGCTCTTTTTAGGGGAGGATTCTGTACCATGAAAATCAAAACGCAAGGCAAGTGCCAGCAATGCGGAGAAATATGTAGTCCAACCAAAGCAACCACTCACCTACTCAAATGCGTTGCATCGTCTCCGCCTCCTTCTCAATCTTCAACAGGGGGCTTTTTAGTTCGAGTCTTTGGTTCTGGACAACCAAATCTGTATTGGATGTATATCGCCATTCCTAAAGACGCAACTCTCGGTCAGTTGGATCGATTTTTACGCGACATCTGGCTCGAATGCTGTGGCCACTTAAGCGAATTCGCCATAGGTGCTCGCCGCTATATGTCTCATACAGAATCGGGAAGACCCAGCCAGTCGATGAAAAATAAGATGGGCCAGATCTTATCTCCCGGGATGATCCTGGAATACGTCTACGACATGGGGTCCTCCACAGAGCTTGAACTTGAGGTGATAGACCAGCTCGCCGCATGTCCGCCAAAAGAGATCGCTCTTCTTATGAGAAATGATCCACCTCCTTTCTCTTGTACTTCTTGTAAAAAGGCTCCTGAAGTTATTTGCTCTATGTGCGGGGAAACAACGTGCACTGACTGTAGCGAGGAGCACTCTTGCGCAGTTGACGAAGGAGACACGTACATGTTGATGTCTCTCGTAAATTCTCCCCGCGCCGGTGTCTGCGGATATGAAGGATGACACTAAAGGAAAAATATGAACGTTACCATTCCAGATAGCTCCTCGCTTCTCTATCAGACGGAGGATGGGCAACCCAAGATCGAGGTACGCCTCCAAGATGAAACCGTTTGACTCAGCCAGGCGCAGCTGTGTGAGTTATTCGACAAAGACAAATGGACGATCTCTGAACACATACAGAATATCTTCGGAGAAGGGGAGCTGATCGAAGAATCAGTTGTCCGGAAATTCCGGACAACTGCCTCTGACGGCAAAAACTACCAAGTAACCTATTACAACCTGGATGTGATCATCTCAGTGGGATACAGAGTCAGCTCCCATAGGGGCATTCAGTTCCGTATCTGGGCTACCCACAGGCTGAGGGAGTATCTAATTAAAGGCTTTACGCTTGACGACGAACGATTGAAGCGAGCAGGTGTCGGGAACTATTTCAGTGAACTGTTGGCCAGGATCCGAGACATCCGCTCCTCAGAAAAAGTGTTCTGGCTCAAAGTCCTCGATATCTACGCCACAAGCATTGACTACGACCCCAAAACAGAAACCTCCAAGCAGTTTTTCAGAGTGGTCCAAAACAAAATGCATTGGGGAGCCCATGGCCATACAGCCGCTGAGATCATCTATTCTAGGGCCAACGCCGAAAAAATGAGGTTTTATCTTTGGGCGCAAGAAAACCCGGTTCTTTAGAGCCGGGTTTCCTTGCGTCCAAAGATAAAACTTTTATTCCTTTGCGAGGTTTCTTGCTAATTGACTAAAAATAAAAACGTGAAAAGGGTAAAGGCTATACCAATAAAATCTGCCCCAGACGCCATTGGGGCGGAATGACGCTGTTTGTTTCAACGTTCCTCCTGTTTCATGAGGGATGATCTCAAATTCAAGCCATGCTTCGCCGGGAAGTTTCATTTCAGCATAAAGAAGTAGGCGTCGATTTTTCTCATCCGCTAATAAAACGCGCCAAAAATCGAGAGCATCTCCCGTTTTTAGTCTTGTTGGATGGGTTCTTCCTCGGCGAAGTCCAATTCCCCCCACTAATTTATCTAGAAAACCTCTAAGTTTCCAGGCCCAGTCCATAACAAGCCAACCATTTTTTCCGCCTAGAGACCAGATCCGTTTTTGCACTTGTTCTATAGAACAAGAGAAGGAAACAGTCCGTTTATCGCTTAAGATGCCGAACTGAGGAACGTGGACATAAATAGAAAGGTCTGGATGTAATGAGGAGCCGCTTAAAGTGTCTTTCCAGCTGGAAGGTACCCAATCTTCTTCAATTCGAGTAAAAGCAAGTTGTAAAGCCTCTTCATAAGAAAGCAGTTTTCTTGGAAAAAGGGTTTGAATGCGGTTTTCTTTGCAAACTGCATTGTTCATGAGGCTTTCGACTAAGAAACGGGCAAGTGAAAAATTTGTGCTTGTTACAAAGTAAAGCCAGTAGGAAGAAAGTTTGGGAGTAAGAACAGGAATTGTAAAAATTTTTCTTTTTAATCCTCGCATTTTCGCAAAATTTAATAGAAGATCTTTATAGCTCATGATATCGGGGCCTCCGATTTCAAAAGATTGATTAAAACAGGTGGCGTTTCCTAATACAAGGGTCAAGTAAGCAAGAACATCGCTTATGGCGATTGGCTGGGTGAGCTGTTTTAGCCATTTTGGCGCGATCATAATAGGTAGTTTTTCAACCAAGTCTCGAATGATTTCGAATGAAGCGCTGCCCGAGCCAATGATGATCCCAGCCATTAAAATAGTCACTGGAACTTTTCCTTTTTGGAGGATTTCTCCGACTCTTTTTCTCGAGGTTAAATGGGGGGAAAGGTGAGCTTCGTTTGAAAGACCGCTTAAGTAGATGATTTGTTTCGCTTGTGTACCTTCCAATCGATCTGCAAAATTTTTTGCGGACAAAGCTTCTAATTCGGAAAATTTTTCCGAATAGCTCATTGAATGGACTAAATAATAAGCTGCATCGATATCGTTTGGAATCTTTAGCAAAGAAGAAGGGTCTAGGAGATCTGCTTCTATGACATGAAGTTGAGATTGAAATTTCTCGGGAATTTCAATTCTAAAGCGGCTTCTGACAAGGGCATATACCTCATGCCCGTCGTTTGCTAAACGAGGCAGAAGACGGGTTCCAATATACCCATTAGCTCCGGTGAGTAAAATTTTCATGGCCATCTTTTGAAGATATAGGCTAAATGTCCATAAAAAATCTATGAAAATGTCTCAAGGGAGATGTATACCGTTCGTAACTCAAAAGCTTTGTTTTTGAAGGATGATTATTTGGCTCCTGCAGCAAGGAGTATGACTTCGATCTTTTGACGTTTCATGTAACGAGCGAATGCTAAAGGACGGGCTCCGACTGCATTGGCTCGATTTACATCAGCTCTGGCATCGATAAGTAGCTCTGCAATTTTTTCATAACCGTATTGAGAAGCCATGTGAAGAGGAGTATTTCCACTCTCATTTGCTTGATTTACGTCAGCTCCGCGCTCTATGAGCATTTTAACAACTTGTTCACGGCCGCATTGAGAAGCTACGCAAAGGAGCGTTGCTCTTTTCTTATTCGCTTGATGAACGTTTACCCCTATATTGAGAAACAGTTGAACGATTTGTTCACGACCTTCTTGGCAGGCCATATAACAAGGAGTATTTCCATTCTTATTCGCGCAATTCACGTCTGCTCCTGCACCAATAAGTATTTTAACGATTGTTTCATGGCCATTTGCTGAGGCTACATGAAGAGGATTGCATCCATCTTTAGTTAGTTGATTCACGTCAGCTTCTTGATCGATAAGTAGTTGAACGATTTCCCGATGACCATTTTGACAGGCCATGTAAAGAGGAGTAGATCCATCTTCATTTGCTTGATTAATGTCAGCTCCTCGATCGATAAGTCGTTGAGCGATTTCTTGATGACCATTTTGACAAGCCACGTAAAAAGGGGGAGCTCTTCTCTTATTTGTTTGATTGATGTTATCTACTTGATTCATCAGCATGAGAGCGACCTCTGTATGGCCATTTTGACAAGCTACGTGAAGGGGAAAAAATCCTTTTTTGCCTGGCTGATGCACGTTTACTCCTTTTTTAATCAGTAAACGTACGGCTAATGCTGTCAACTTAAGGTTTTACTACGCAATAGGTCATGATATCGTCTTGTTCTAAGTCACTTAGGAGAGACCATGAAGACAACTGAAAAAGTTCTAAAACAAGCCGCCTTGATTCTCAAAGATC
>JAJXYX010000029.1 GCA_021780355.1 bacterium
GATTAGCGCGATTCTTCGTCAGGCCGCATAGAGATCTATAAAACTTGCGTTTGATGATCGATCGCCTCGATCGATCATCAAACGCAAGTGATCAACTGGAAACGCGAAGCGTTGGAAGGCGATAGGGGTTTAGAGAAAACGGGATGAGAACCCAGAGAAAACTATAAACTATAGGGGGCGAAGCCCTTAGAAAAAACTCAGAACCTCTAAAGAAAAACGTTCCTATCTCTGAGATGCTGTTTGAGAGTAGCGACGTTGGAGAATACTTCGCTATCTAGACCGGCTTTTCTGGCGGCCTCTACGTATTCGTGGATGTCGTCTACAAAAAAGCAATGGGAAGAGGGACAGTTGGCGAGTGTGAGCGCTTTTTCAAAAATCAGGGGATGGGGTTTGCAGGCGCCCGCTTTGTAGGAGAGGACCCATTCGTTAAATTCGCTTAAGATGGGGTAGTTTTTGTAGATATAGTTGAAGTGGCATTCGCTGGTGTTGGAAAGGAGGATGAGACGGATGTTTTGTTGTTTCATTTTTTTGATGACGGGGAAAATTTCTTTATTGGGCGTAAAAATGTTGGAGGCGGCGTCGGTGAACTCATCTAGGGAAAAAGACTTTGGACTGGCGTGCGAGAAGCGGGTGTAGAGCTCGTCTGTTGTGATGAGCCCTGTCTCGTAGCGATTTTGCATTTTATTTTCTTGCAGCATGGAGCGGATGTCGGCGGGCGGGAGGCCAGAGATGAGAGAGAGTTGGTGGCACATTTTATCATGGTCGAAAAAAACGAGAACGTTGCCTAAGTCAAAATACATGGTTTTTATCATGAGGGCCTCTTGAGCGTTTTTTTGTATCCTTCGAGCGTGTTTTGCATGAGCATCGCGATCGTCATGGGGCCTACGCCTCCGGGGACCGGTGTGATCCATTCGGCAAGGGGCGCTACATGCTCAAAATCGACATCGCCTACTAATTTGCCTTCCTTTGTTCGGTTGATCCCTACATCGATGATCGCAGAGCCGGGCTTGATCATCTCTTGTCGGATGAAAAGAGGGCTGCCCATGGCAGCGACGAGAATGTCGGCTGAGCGGGTAAGTTTTTCTAAATGTGCCGATTGGCTGTGGGCGAGTGTGACGGTGGCATTGCAGCCTGTTTTTTTTTGCACGAGTAGAGCGGCTAAGGGTTTGCCGACAATATTGCTGCGTCCTACAATGACGACGTGTTTGCCCTGCACAGGAATTTGCATCGTTTGCAAAAGGACAAAAATACCTTTGGGCGTACAAGGAATAAAACCTCCTTCTTCTCCCAAAAGCAGCTTGCCGATATTCAAAGGATGAAAGCCATCGACGTCTTTTTCTGGAGCGATCGCCGCAGTTACTTTATATTCGCGGATATGCTTGGGCAAAGGCATTTGCACTAAGATTCCGTCGATAAGAGGATTTTTGTTTAGCTCATCGATTTTTTCTAACAAACTTTTTTCTGCTATCTCAGTTGGTAGCTCGATGACGGAAGAGAGTAGGCCGATTTCGAGGCACGCATTTTTTTTTCCCCGAATATAACTTAACGAAGCGGGGTGATCTCCTACGATCACGAGAGCGAGGTGGGGCTTTCTTCCGACCAATTGAGAGATTTCATGGCGGAGGGAGACTCTTATATCGGCTGCGATCTTTTTCCCATCGATTAGCCTCATGGTTCAGACCGAGATAAGCTTAATATAGAAGAGCACGCTTTATGGACAAATCCATTGGAAGCTAAAATCGGCCGATAAGAACGGATATCAAACGGGCGGTTGTCCCATGAGGTCACTATGCCTCCAGCCTCTTCGACGAGCAGCTTGCCCGCTGCGCAATCCCAAGGAGCGAGCGATACTTCGAAAAAACCTTCCATACGGCCGGCTGCTGTATACGCCAAATCGAGCGCAGCGGCTCCCAGGCGCCGAATGGGAATCCCAAGGCGCAAAATATCGACAAAATGATCGATGCACTGCATAGGATTTTCTATCAAATTATAGGGAAAGCCTGTCGCTAAAATGGCCTCCGGCAGAGTAGATACTTTGGACACTTGCAGTTTTTGGCCGTTTAAAAACGATCCTTTCCCTTTCTCTGCAACGAATAGTTCATGTACTAAAGGATGATAGACGACAGCGGAAATGACCTCGCCGTTTTTTTCAGCGGCTATGCTGACTGCGAACATCGGGATCTTATGGGCAAAATTGACCGTGCCATCCAAGGGGTCGATAATCCAAGTTACCCCCTCTTCGTTTCCTTTGCTCAGCCCGCTCTCTTCTGCTAAAAAATGGGCGTGAGGTGTTTCTTGGCGTAAAAAATCGATGATTAATTTTTCTGAGCGGTGGTCGTATTCTGTAACGAGGTTATGCACTCCCTCTTTTGAATGAATCGCAAAGTGCGTGCCAAATCCTTGCCGCAGCAAAGTGCCGGCTTGCAAAGCAGCTTCTACGGCCGCTAATGTGATGTGCGAGAGAGATTCTTCTTCTTTACCCAATAGATGTCCCATTTGTAACGCAGGCGCTGCAACCCCCATAGAGGAGCCGCTACCCATACAAGCGCATAAACCCCGTCTACAATCGGCATGCAAAAGACGTCGACCAAAGCCCATTTTCCGCTAAATGGCACTCTTCTGTCAAAAAGAAAAAGGAGAAAGAGCTGCAGCAAAGTCGAGACAAAGGAAATCCCCCCCGTATATAAGCCCAAATGCAAAGGCTCCTCATAAGACAAGCGTCGTTTAACCCCATACAGCATTCCAGCAGTCGCTGCATAATTCAACGCATGCAGCCCCATCGGATCATCCGAAAATAGATCCACGCATAAACCCGCAAGCCCTGCAAGCCAAACGCTGCTTCTCCCACTCTCTTTCAATAAACAAATCGCCACAAACGGCGCAAAGGCCAGCAAAATAGGCCCCAGCATCAAAACCCCTTGCAAGATATGCGCAATAAAACAAAGTAAAAAAGCCGCTAGTAACATAGATTACGCCTTTGTTGGGGCTTCGCCCCAAGCCCCACCAAAGGACTGCGTCCTTTGGAATCCTAGGGCGTGTCGTCAATTAAAGCTTCTGTCGATTTTGGGGTTCTTTTGACCGATTTTCATCTCTTTTTGTGGGAGTTGTATCAAACTTCGTATACTACTCCCGCAAAAAGAGATGAAAATTGGTCAAAATAATCCCCAAAATCGACGAAATCTTTAATTGACGATACGCCTTAGTGTTTTTTTATGCATCTTCTTCCGCTGCGGAAGAAGATTCAGTCGCTAGAGGGTTCCAAGGGACGAAGTCCCTTGGTGGGATTTGGGGCGAAGCCCCGATTTTTTGAATCGTTGTTCGCAGTAAAACGGCGCTATCGACGAGTAGCTCGTGCCATTTCCAGGCGGACGAGATGATGGTGGGGAGATCGGAGTGGAGGGGTTTCCATTGGAGTAGATCGTAAGCGAGGCGACTATCTGCGACGAGGGTGAAAGGCTCTCCGGGGCGGGAAGATTCGATGCGGACGGGGATGGAGAGGTGGGTATGATGTTCGATCGCTTGGATGATTTCACGAACGGAGTAACCGGTGCCGGTGCCGAGGTTGATGGCGCGAGACGTTTTTTCTTCGAGGATCCATTGAAGGGCGAGGAGATGAGCTCGGGCGAGATCTTCAACGTGGATGTAGTCGCGCACCGCAGTGCCATCGCGCGAGGGGAAGTCGGTTCCATAGATGACGACTTCCGGGCGAATGCCGAGAGCTGTTTGGATGATGTTGGGGATGATGTGCGTTTCCGGTGTGTGGTTTTCTCCGATCTCGGTGGCCAGATCGGCTCCGGCGGCGTTGAAATAGCGGAGAGAAATGGTTTTGATGCCATGGATAGAGTCAAAATCGTTCATGATATGCTCGAGCATGAGCTTGGATTTGCCGTAAGGGTTGATTGGCTGCTGAGGATGCTCTTCTGTGATGGGGATGGTTTGTGGGTGGCCGTATGTTGCGCAAGTGCTGGAAAAGACGAGGGTTTTGACTTGGCACTCCTGCATTGTTTCGAGAAGAGAGAGGGTGCCTACAAAATTATTCCGATAGTATTTACCGGGATCTTGCATGGACTCAATGACGATGGCGCTGGCTGCAAGGTGGATCACGGCTTTGGGCTCATAAGTAAGAAAAGCTTCTTTGAGCTTGTCTCGGTCTGCAAGAGATCCTTGAACGAAAGGGCCCCATTTGACGGCGTAGGCATGGCCTGTTGAGAGGTTGTCGTACGTGATAGGGAGAAAGCCTGCTTTGGCCAAGGTTTTACAGACGTGAGCTCCGATATAGCCGGCTCCTCCTGTAACGAGAATAGGCTGTTTTTCCATATCAAAAAGCTCCTTTGGAATGTAAAACTGCGGGGATCGTTTTGCAAATGAGCAATAGATCCCGCCAAAAAGTTTGCTGCTCCACATAAAGCGCATCTAATTGGCATCTCTCTTCGATGGGGATAAAACTTCTGCCCGATATTTGCCAGATGCCTGTAATGCCAGGTCGCACCGATAAGATCTGATCGGTATTTTCTCCATAGATTCGGCGGATTTGTTTCAGCTGGGATTCGAGAGAGCCTTGCACATGAAGAGCTCGAGGGCCTACGACGCTTAAATCGCCTGTTAGGACATTGAAAAATTGGGGCAGCTCATCTAAAGATGTTTTCCTGAGTAGCCGGCCAAACGGCGTAACGCGCGGGTCTTGGTGGAGCTTGTCGAATAGGGCCCATTCGGCTGCGAGCTGAGGATCGGAAGCGAGAAGCGATGCTAGCTTGGCGTCGGCGTCTTGCTCCATCGTTCTAAATTTTAGGCAGTAGATGATTGTTCCTCCGCGGCCGATCCTTTGGCTTGTATAGAAGATAGGGCCATGCGAAGAACATTTTACGCATAGGGCCAAAAGGAGATAGAGAGGAGATAAACAAACAAGCGCTGCAACGCTAAAGAGGATGTCGAAAAGCCTTTTGAAGAATCTGCGCCGAGAGGCTGAAGAAAAAATCGCGTGCTGCATACTTATCTATTTTAAAAGAATAGCTAGATACAATCAATGAGATCTGTTGAGAAGAAGTTTGAGTTTGTCTTGCAAAGGTTTAGGAAAAGAATTGAGCTGTAAAGACGTGTTGATTTCTTCTAATTTTTTTCGCGCCCCGTCTAATCCGTAGATGGTCACTGCTGTAGGTTTATTTTTTTTAGCGTCGGAGCCGGCGGGTTTTCCTAATTCTTCGGTTGTTTTTGTTGCGTCTAAAATGTCATCGAGAATTTGATAAGCCAGACCGATCTTTAGACCGACTTGGTGCATCTTTTGTTGTTCTTCATCTTTTGCGTTCGCGATGATGGCGCCGGATACTAGTGCGGCTGCAAGAAGCGCTGCGGTTTTCCCTTCGTGCATTTTCATCAGCATTTCTTGATCAATCTCAGTTCCCTCCGCTTCGATATCGATCGCTTGTCCGCCGATCATCCCTTCGGAGCCTCCGGCTTGAGAGAGAGTTTGTATCAGGGCAATTTTTTGCTCGGCGGATAATTGAGGCGCTTTAGAGAGTACTTCAAACGCGTAGGTTAATAGGTAATCACCGGCCAAAAGAGCGATAGCTTCCCCATAGACTTTATGCAAAGAAGGCATCCCTCTTCTTAAGTCATCGTCGTCCATGCAAGGAAGATCGTCATGGATAAGCGAGTAGGTATGGATCATCTCGAGAGCGCATGCAGGATCCAGAGCGTTTTCCACCTTGGCGCCAAACGCTTCGGCGGCTGCCAAGACAAGTTGAGGCCTAAGACGCTTGCCGGGGGCCAGTAAAGAATATCGGGCTGCGCAAACAAGCGGAGAACTTGCAGAGGGAATCAGCTCGTTGAGTCTTTGTTCAATGAGAGAAAGCGTCATGAAAATGAGTGTAAAGTCAGCAAAGCCCATTGTCTAGAAAAATCCCAGAATGTCCGTTTTTTGCTTGAATACCGAAATGAACTCAAAAGCTCCGTACCGGGCGCCAGCCCGGTACGGAGCTTTTGAGTTCATTTCGGTATAAGGCAAGCGCTTATCTTTTCAATATATATAATTTTTTTGACTTAAAAGTGGATAAGAAGGTAGTCTTTCTTCTCTTATCCAGATCTCGAATTACGATCGGATAGCATAGATGGAGATGATGATGAGTAGTATGAGTTTTGAATATTTGCAAAGTCAACCGCTTGGAGAAAACAAGATCATTGGGGAGAGCATGCTGCATGGCAGTCTTTATCATGTTTGTGCTTGGAAGGGAAAGCCCGATCCCATGGAGAAGGTGGCCCCTCTTTATCTTTATCTGGTTCGCAATAAGGAGTTTTTTCCTGGGGGGGAGGGATTTAAGGAGATGACCCATGCAAAAATTTGGACTGTATGGGAAAAAAGAGTCGCCTTAGAAGCCTCATCTAAAGAGGGCATTTGCTCTTTAAAAGAGGAAGGATTTGCTCCTCATTCAAGCGCCGATCCCAATGTATTTCATGTTGATGCGATCGTCGTAGCTGAAAAAAAAGAAGAGAGCAAGGAGGTCTGCTTGGCTGTTAAACGGATTGCTTATGAGCTGTTTATGTCAACTCCTTCTACTATTAGCGAGATGCACTTTTGCTTAACGAAAGATGATTGTACGGGGATTGCCAGAGATTCGGATGATTTTGAAATCATAAGGGACTCAAATGAGGAGAGATCCGTGGGATGGGGGCGTTCTTTTAAAATGGATAAGGTTCGGGATCATCCCCCAATTTTGGTCTAAGATCCCGATAACAAGAAGAATTTATTTGCGACGATCAGCATGTTCTCGGATTGCTTCGCCATACCCTATACGATAGGCGTGTTTGATCTTTGCATCCAAGACTTTTTCCTCATTTTTGGCCTTGTTTAATTGATCACTAAGAGCGTTTTTTGAGGCTTCATTTCTAGGTAGGCTATTTAATTTCTTTTTGATGTCTTTAATTTTTAAAGAGATCTCTTTGTGTTCTTTTGTTAGCTCAGAATATTTTTCTTTAGCTTCTGCGCGGGTCATTTCTCTCGGCGCAGGTTTCTCTGAAACGGTTTCTTGGGAGGAAGACGAAGATGCAGTGGGTAAATTTTCTTCAAAAATCTCTTCGTTTGCTTCTAAGTGCAAAAGGCTCTCCTCATTTACTTTGTTAGGTAAAATAGAAGAGTCAATTTCTTCGCCTTTCAATTTATCCAAATTTTCTGGGGAACGTAGGACCATTTGCTTATACACATAATCATCCCGGCGTTGCTTGAGATTTAGTCCAACGTTTATAAGCACGGGAATAGCTAATCCGGCAATAGCGAGTAATCCATTGGCGATAAGAAATGAATCAGAGCTTTGATCGGATTCAAAAGAAAGAGTTTGGTTGATTAAATTGTTTAATAAAGGAATGAGTCCTGTCATAAATATCCTATTTTTAGTTTTTTTATTTAAATTTACGGTTATATTATATTAAAAATGAATGTTTAAATCAACATTTGTGTGTGTTGTTGTTATTATTTTTTTTATTTTTTCTTTTGGTAAGTCGTAAGTTGCTGACTAATATACCGTTCGTGACTTAAGAATCGGCTATTGGACGGGAGATCGCTGCCAAAAATCGATTGCGGCAAAGTGGGCTAGTATGAGGCAATACAACCCACCTTGCCGCAATCGATTTTTGGCGCTTTGAACCCGTCCAATAGCTGATTCTTGAGTTACGAACGGTAGATAGCCTTGAAAAAAAAGGAGTGTAAAAAGATTGTTTACAAAATATCTTGGTTGTTTTTATGAGGAAGCTGTGTAGAAACAACCCTTTATTTGAGGAGTGGGTATTATGAAACACCATCACATAGTGAATACGCTGGCAAAAATTTTATTGATTATCGGCGGCTTGAATTGGGGACTGATCGGTCTTTTCCAGTTCAACTTAGTGAATGTGATTTTTGGCAACATGGAAGCCATTGCTCGCATTATTTACGTTTTAGTCGGTTTGGCGGCTTTGTATAAGATTGCTTTCTGGATTAAAGGCGGCAATAGGAAGTAAATTATTTTTGAACGATCGAGGAGGGTTTTCCTCCTTGATCGCTTAAATTTTTTATTGAGAAGCGGCTTGCTCTGCTTTTCGAATATATCCTTGTTTTAATTCAGCGCTATAGACAATCCAAAGCCCGCAAGAGACGATTGCTGTCGATAAAAAGATGATCGGAGATGGCGGCGTGCCAATGAAGAGCCATTCGTTCAATGAAGCGAAAATAGGGCTTAAAAGTCCCATGAAAGAGACGAAAGTCGCCGTGAACCTTTTCAGCATCAGGCCATAAAGATTATAGCAGACGATGTTGGAAATGAGGGTCATGATCAAGATGCCCTGAGTAAAAGGCAATAGGCCTGAAGAGGAGATGGGGATAGGATTCCATGGTTCGACGAGATACGAATGGAAAGTGGCGATCAGTCCGCCGATGAGCATCCCAAAACCGTTGGCCATTAAAGGGGAAATAGAGTCTTTGACCAGCACACGCAGCAAAATCCAGCCATAGGAAGTACATAAAGCAGCGCCCATCATAGCCAGCTCGGGCCAAGATAAGAAGCTCATGCCGGAAATTAGCTCCTCAGAGCCTTTTTGCATGGCAAGAACAGGGACGAACCCAATAAAACCGATGGCCATGCCGAGCCATTTTCGCGCGTTCATTTTTTCCTTGAAATGCAGATAGGAGAATAAAGCAGAGAAAAATGGGCATAAGCTATAGATAAAGCATGTTTTAGCGGCGGAAAGGTGTTGTAGGCTCCAAAACTCGAAAGCGTTGGTCAAATACATCCCAAAAATGGCAAAAAGGCCCAGTCCTAAAAATTGCTTAGCTCCAAGTTTAAAGCTATTTCGGTCTTTCAGGGCCAGATAACCCAACAAGATGACCGCAGCCAATAACATTCTAGACGCTGTTAGGAACAGGGGGGGGGAATGTTCTAATGCTATTTTTCCTAAAGAAAACACACTAGACCAGGTCGCGTACATAAAAACTACAATTAAAATGCTCATAATAGTACTCAATATATATTAAATGAAAGATTTAGACGAAGCGTAGCACGATTAAAAGATCGAGTCAAGATATAATGCTCGAAATAATATTCTTTTTTTTATTTACGACGGACAAGGTTGGGCGTTTTTTGAGAGAATCGTTTGTCTCTAAATAAGGCAATCGGGTACCCTTTCTGGCAAGTTTAAGGAGAAAGGGCCGGTGAACGAAGCGTTGTTTTTTGCCCATGTTTTACTAGTTTTAGGTTTTATTCTGGTGGCCTATAGGATGGGCCGCTCTTCGTTGATTGCGCTGATTGTGCTCTTGGGCGTTTTAGCTAACGTATTTGTTGTTAAGCAGATGGAGCTTTTTTGCTGGACGGTGACGTGCAGCGATGTCTTTGCTATCGGGGGGATTTTAGGGTTGAACCTGCTGCAAGAGGGGTGGGGCCAAGAGACCGCGGGAAAAGCGATTCGGGGTTCTCTTTTATGTCTTATTTTCTTTGTAGCCATGGCGCAGATCCATCTATTGTATGTGCCGAGCGCTGCTGATAAGACCCAAGATGCGTTTGCGATGATTCTTTCCTCTTCGCCTAGGATTGTCTTTGCGTCGATTGCTGTTTATTATGTGGTCCAAAAAATAGATGTGAAAATATTTGGATTTTTAAAACATTTTTTTGCAGGCAAGCTCCTCCCGGTTCGTCTCACTTTGTCGCTTCTTTTTTCCCAGCTTCTCGATACGATCCTTTTTAGCTTTTTAGGGCTTTATGGCCTAGTTGAGTCCATTGTCGATGTGATTTTCATGAGCTACTTTGTTAAATGCGTCATCATCGCTTCGAGCTCAACCTTTGTGGCTGCGGCCAAGCGCTGGGTGAGGCCGGCATGAGTTTTTTTCGTTTTGAGATTTTTCATCGCTCCAGCCGTTCGCGCGCCCGGGTGGGCCGCATTCATACGCCTCACGGCGTCATCGACACGCCCAATTTTGTCGCAGTGGGAACCAATGGAACTCTTAAAGCCCTCGACAACCGGATGGTCGATTCGATCGGATTGCAGCTCATGTTTTGCAATACATACCATCTTCTTTTGCAGCCTGGCGTCGATGTGGTCCGTCGGGCTGGAGGGCTTCATAAGTTCATGAATCGGCAAATGCCGATCATCACCGACTCTGGCGGTTTCCAAGTGTTTTCGCTGGCTTATGGTTCTGTCGCCAGCGAGCTAAAAAGCTGCGGCGCGAAAAAACAAGACGGCCATGTTTTAAAAATCAATGAAGACGGCGTTTTATTTCGATCGTACCGCGATGGGTCCAAAGTTCTTCTTACGCCAGAAAGTTCCGTGTTGGCCCAAAAAGCCCTCGGCGCCGATATCATCATTCCATTCGACGAGCTTCCTCCTTATCACATCGATGCAGAAAAGCTTAAAGCCTCTCTCGATCGGACCCATCGCTGGGAAAAGCGCTCGCTCGACGAGCACTTGAAAAATCCGCAAAACCAAGCGATGTATGCCGTCATCCACGGGGGCGTCGACCCTGAACTTCGCAAGGCCAGCTGCGATTGTTTGACCCAGCACCCCTTCGACGGTTTTGCCATCGGCGGCAGCGTAGGCAAAACGAAAGCGGAAATGGTCTCTATGCTCCAATCGACTCTCCCTTGCCTACCCGAAGATAAACCCAACCATCTCCTCGGCATTGGCGATCTGGAATCTTTAAAACAATGCGTCCCCATCGGCATCGATACATTCGATAGCTCTTATCCCACCCGGGCCGCCCGGCACGGACTTCTCCTCACCCAAGAAGGAGGGCTTAAAGTCTCCAAAGCCGAGCACGCTAATTGTTTCGGCCCCATCGAGCACGGCTGCACCTGCTGGACGTGCCAGCATTTTACTCTGGCTTATCTTCATCACTTGTTCAAAGCCAATGAGCTGACGGCCTACAGCCTTGCCAGTGTTCATAATCTCCATTTCATGGTGGCTTTGATGCAAAGCTATCGCGAAGCGATTTTAGAAGATCGGATGTAATTAGGGCGCTCTTCCGTGTTTTTTGAGTTACGAACGGTATAATTAACAAGGGAGTTTTGTGAATCTTAACGCTTCTATTTTTTTGCGAAGGAGTTCTTGTTTTTCTGGATCGGGAATTAAGTGATAGTAGCGCAGAGCTTCTTCTTTTGAGGCAGTTAAGCCTCCTCGACCTGTTTCATGGAAAATGGCCATCATCAATAGCGCTTTTCGATGGCCTCCGTTTGCTGCCGCTTCATAGCAGGCGAGCGCATCATGATCGGACGGAGTAAGTCCACCTCGTCCTTCTTCACAGAAGATTCCGATGTTGAAGATTGCCTTTTTATTCATTTGTTGGGCTGCTTTGTGATACCAAAATAGAGCTGTTTGATCTGATTGTACAATCCCAAGAGGAGGGCCTTGATGATATAACTTGCCTATCGCAGCTTGCGCTACAGGATGGCCTTGGTTTGCAGCTTTGGTTAGCCAGTAGAGAGCCAATTCATTAGATTGCGAGAGTTCTTTGCCCCCTAATTGATAAAAAATGCCAAGAGTCAACTGTGCCTGCATAAGTTCCTGGTTTGCTGCCTTTTTATAATATTGAATCGCTTGTTCAATAGATTGTTCGACAAAAAATCCTTGTTTTAACATATCTGCTAAGTCTATTTCTGCAAGAGGATCTCCTTGAGAGGCTAGGGCTTTTATGTATTTGACTTTATCAGAAAAAAGTTCCTCTTTTAGGTGCTCATGTATGGTGAGCAATTTTGATGTGCCGTTTGGTAAAAACATTTCTGTAATGAGTTGATTTGACTGATTATAGCAAAGGAGCTGAGGTGGTTTAACGCCTCCGGCAAATGCAGTTCTAATAGGCTCAATCTCATCTTTGCAGGCTAATACGGTGCGTCCAGTTATTTTTGCGAGGTATGGAGCAAAGGTGAGTCCAGCTTTGCAAGCAACAAGCATGATTGTGGCAAGGGGGGTGAGAGAGAAAAAATCATCTTCTTGAAAATCTGAAATTTTTAAAAACTCCTCTTTTCCGCATCTGAGCCCGTTTGGATTGCCATGCATGATTACATATAATAAAGAAATATTTTTTTGATATTTTTTAGCCGTTTCTTGAATCGTTTGTCTCCAGAGTGATTTAAGTCCTATGACTTTGATGGCCACCTCGTAAGTTTTAGAAATTTCTAAAATATTATGAAAAGCAGCTTGCGAATAGATAGTTTGATTATCGTCATATTCCCCCTGTATGACAAGCGCCAAAGGTGCCTCTGAATGGTTTTTGTTGTTTTGTTCAATTTTATTCAAAAATTTATTAGTAAATCCAAAAGAAATAATGCTCATATTTACAAAAAACAATTAAATTTTATTTAAATATTATATCATAAAAACAAAAAAACGGAAATAGATTTCCAAAGGACGAAGTCCTTTGGCTAAGGCTCGGGGCGGCGGCTCGAAAAAAAATGTTTGGTGCAAATGTTTAGAGATTGCATATTTCTGAGAAAAGTGGAGGTGAGATATGAAACCGTTGAAGAGGATTGCTATTACGGGGGGCTCTGGGCAGATTGCGTATAGCTTGGTATTTCGATTGGCCCATGGGGATTTATTGGGGTTAGACCAGCCGATCGCGCTGCATTTGTTGGATGTGCCGGAAGGCGTGGCGGGACTGAAGGGGGTCGTGATGGAGCTGGACGATTGCGTATTTCCTTTGTTGAAGGAAGTCAAAGTGGGATCGGATGCCGAAGAGGTGTTTGGCGGGGTGGATTTGGCCTTTTTGGTGGGGGCGAAGCCTCGAGGACCTGGGATGGAAAGGAAGGATTTGCTTGCGGATAACGGTAAGATTTTCGTCGAGCAGGGGAGAGCTTTGAATCGAGCCGCGTCGAGAGATGTGAGGGTGCTTGTTGTGGGCAATCCTTGCAATACGAACTGTTTGATCGCGATGCACCATGCGCCTGATTTGAAAAGAGAGCAATTTCATGCCATGACAAGGTTGGATCAAAATAGGGCTGTGTTTCAATTGGCGCATAAGGCAGGAGTTGGCATTGAGGAGGTGTCCCATATGACCATTTGGGGGAACCATTCTTCTACGCAAGTGCCAGATTTTGTGCATGCAAAGATTAGAGGCAAAGCGGCTTTTGAGATGATTAAAGATCGAAAGTGGCTGGAAGGGAGTTTTATCCAAACGATTCAAAAGCGTGGCGCGGAGGTGATTGCGGCGAGAGGCAAATCATCGGCGGCGTCGGCTGCGAACGCGGCGATCGATTCGATGCGCTCTTTGTGGACGAAAACAGAGTGGTTTTCAGCGGGCGTTTACGCGAAGGGAAATCCGTACGGAGTGAGGGAGGATTTGGTGTTTTCATTTCCATGCCGATCGAAAGGACAGGGGGATTGGGAAATAATTTCCGGCGCCGCCTTTGATCAGTTCTTGCAAGAAAAAATAGCAATCACGCAAAAGGAGTTAGAAGAGGAGCGAGACTTGGTGAAACACCTCCTCAAAGGAACGTAGCGTGAGAGAAGGGACTTTATTTGAAATCACAAAAGAACATTTGGAAACCGGCATGCGCGGTTTTCCGGTGGGGTATTGCGTAACATCCTATGTGGATCCATACAAAGGACTGACATACGTTGGAAAACCCATCGTCGAGATGCAAAATAAACATCCCTTGGAAGTGATCTATTTACTTTATCACGGACAGCCAGGCTCGAAAGAACAAGTGAAGCATTTTGAGCAAGAGCTCATGAAAAGAGCTTTTTGCCAAACAGAGACGCTTCGCCATATCGAGTCCCTTCCCAAGTCAGGCCATCCCATGGACGCTTTTGCAGCGGCCCTTTTGATCGCGGGGCTTGTGGAAGGAACGGGAGATTATCGGGAAGATTGCTTGGATGTGATTGCTAAATTGCCCCAGATCGCAGCGTGCCTCATGAACTCTTTGGCGGCCTGGGGAGAGACGCCCGAGCCGAATCCTGAGCTTGGCTACATAGAAAATTTCATCCACATGCTGCAGATGCCAGGGAAAAAAACGTCTGAGCTTGTCGATGTGATGCGCCTTTTCAATGTGCTTCATTACGATCACGATGGCGGCAATCTCTCGACGTTTGTGGGAAAGGCTGTTGCTTCAAGCCAAGAGCCGATGTGGGGCGCGTTGGCAGCCTCAATGACAGCACTAGCTGGCCCCAAACACGGCAGAGCAAATCAAGATTGTTTGGAATTTGTGCAAAATGTGCTGCAAGAGGCGGGAGAAAAGGCGAGCGCGCAAGATATTGAAAAGCTCATTCGGCATAAGCTAGCCAACAATCAGCTCGTGTTTGGTTTTGGCCACGCAGTTTTGCGCGTAGAAGATCCCCGCGCGACGATTTTTTATGAATACGCAAAAAAACATTTCCCCCAGCATCCGCTCGTAAAAATCGCCTTGCTTCTTCGCTCAGAAGGTTCTCGCGTCTTGAAAGAAAACCCCAAAATATCAGATCCTTATCCCAACGTCGATGCGATTTCCGGCACTGTGCTGATGGCTGCAGGGTTTACCTATCCAGAATTTTTCACGATTCTTTTTGGTTTGTCCCGCTGTGTAGGGATCGCTATTCAGATCGTTTATGAAAGGTTAGAAGCGAGAGGAGGAAAAGGGACGCCGATCGTCAGACCTTTGTACCTTTATAAAGTAAGGAAATGAAGAAAAAATATCCACCCATCGAGTCTTATCAAACGGGATACTTGCCTGTCTCTGGCGGACATGAGCTCTATTGGGAAGAGAGCGGCAATCCCAAAGGAAAGCCAGTCATTTTTCTTCATGGCGGACCGGGATCCGGCACAGAGCCGAGCCACCGCTCTTTTTTCAACCCTTCTCTTTATCGCATCATCCTCATGGACCAACGGGGATCTGGGAAAAGCAAACCCCATTCCAGCCTTCATGAAAATACGACCTGGCATCTCGTCTCCGACATTGAAGCTCTTAGAAAACACCTACATATCGAGCAGTGGGTTGTGTTCGGAGGTTCTTGGGGCAGTACGCTCGCTCTAGCCTACGCAGAGACCCACCCCGATTCAATATTGGCCCTAATCCTCCGAGGAGTTTTCCTCTGCCGTCCTCTTGAGCTCCACTGGTTTTACCAGTTTGGCGCAAGCCTTCTCTTTCCAGACGGCTGGGAACATTATCTCGCTTTCATTCCTGAAGAAGAAAGGGGCGATTTACTACAAGCCTACTATCGTAGACTGACATCCCCAGATCATGCTATTCGCAAAAAAGCAGCCCATGCCTGGTCTACCTGGGAAGGTTCTGCGCTTCGCCTCTTACCAGATCCAACTCTTCTTCGTACCTTTACGGAAGAACATCACGCTGACGCGATCGCCCGCATCGAATGCCATTATTTCGTCCATAAGGCCTTTTTCTCCACGGATAACTGGCTTTTAGAGCATGTCCATCGAATCCGCCATCTCCCCGCCGTGATCGTCCATGGCCGCTATGATATCATTTGTCCCCTCGCCAACGCCTGGGACCTGCATAAAGCCTGGCCGGAAGCCAAGCTGGAAATCATCCGAGACGCAGGTCACTCAGCCTCAGAGCCCGGCATCACCGATGCCCTCATCCGCGCCTCCGACCACTTTGGTCAATAAGCGGATCCTTGGTTTTTAAGTGGTTAATAATTAATTTGTTGGGTTTGTTTGTTTTTTTGTAAATACCCGCGAAGAAGCACAAGAGATTTATGATGGTTTATTTTCTGATCCATCAACACCCCAATTAATAAGTTTCTCTTCGCCAACAAAGGCAAAGAAACGTTTTTTTGAAATGCGGAGCGAGCATGCTACCGGAGTTCGATTTTCCATAGATCCCAAAGATTCCGAGTCAGTGATTTTTTCTATTTTTAATAGCGGGCATGGAATAGGAAAAGAAAATCACACTTGTGTTATGAAAACTGAATCAAACTCTCCGAAAATAGATCTTCAAGCTTCTTGGAGAATTCCTCGTCAAAATCTAACTCCCGACGTTATTGAGAAACTTTTGGATCGCTCTAGGAAACTTGATGATTTATACCCAAAGGTTTCCGAAATAACGGGAGGAAAAAAATTGAGTATTGGGAAAAAATCTATCTTGGATATGACATAAGAATCCAAGCCCCACAAAAAACTGGTAATTGCGAGATGGAGTGGATCTTTGCTTATTTAAAATATCAGATGACTCCTAAGGACTATTATGCAATGAGAAGAAATCTATTTGAAAAGGCTTTAAAAGAAGGATTTAAGCATCCTGAAACGCGAAAAATTATTGAAAAAAGTAAAGTTGCTATAGAAGAAAGACTCGTAAGAAAATGGGCTAAGGCTGCCGCAGCCGAGGCATTGGAATCGAAATTCCCATTGCCTTTTCATGGGGTTACTCGTGAGCAATTTGAAGCAGCAGAAAATGCTGTTAGGGGGAATTGGGATCAAGCAAATGGTGAATCCAATTATGGAAATTGCAAATTTGTCGAAGAAATCTTTTTGTGCTTGGAAATTGATATGTGGTCTCAGTTGACAACAGACTATCATGAAGCGATGGATAAAAAAGTCAAAGAAGTTTTAGTTCTTTGTCCCTACTCAAAATCCTTAGAAGAATTTGCTCCTAGGTCATAAAATCTCAATTCAAGAAAAGGGGAAATTCTAATATTTTGTTAACAAAATTTTGGGTCATACGGCAGCTTTGACGCAATCGTATCGGTAAAAATTTTGTTCATAACCATCGGTGATTTTCGTCTAGACTTCAATTCGTTTTAGTTCGTCTTCGAAGGCGGATTCTCCTGTATTTTCTTGCTCCATGATGAGACTGGCGAGCAATTTGGATAATTTGCTTCTGACTTCATAGTGGAGCCCTCGCGCGCCGGTTTCTTTATTCATGGCGTTTTTTACAATTTGATCTAAGGTTTCCTCTTTCATGACGAGCTCGAAGCCAAATTTTTTAAACTGTCTTTTCCAAATGGAGAGCGTAGCATTGGGGCCATGAGTTAAGATTTTCTTGATCTCCTCATGCGTTAATGCTGTCAATTGGGAGATGTAGCCGATGCGCCCTAAAAACTCAGGCCGAACGCCGCCGGCGATGAGCTGTTCGTCATCCAATTGTTTGCCTTCGCTATTTCTCGTTTGTTTATGAAAAGCTCCTGCAAAAATGAACAAGATATCTTTTGTTTTTAATGTTTTTCCTCCCCAGCCATATTTGTCTTGGCCGACTCTTATGGAGTCCCCTTGAAGCATACAGAGAAGTTGGTTTTGAATAGATAAACCAGTGATTTCATTAAATCCATTGGCAGCGTCTTCAAAAATTTTGTCTGCCTCATCAAAAAAGACAATGCCCCGGCTCGCTTTTTCAATATCCCCATTGGCTGAATCAATAAGGGAAGTGAACACGTCGCTAATTTTGGGTCCAATATATCCTTCTCTTGTGACGCGAGAAAGATCCATGACGGCCAAAGGGATATTTAAGTGGCGCGCCATTGTTTCCACTATAAAGGTTTTGCCGGAGCCTGAGGGGCCGATCAAAAGAATATTGCCTTTAGGAAGTTTTTCTTCATCCTCGTCCCCATTCGATTGCAGATGGAAAAAAATCGCCTCTATCATCGTCTGTTTAGCCATTTCTTGTCCTACAATCCGTTCATCTAAAACGGCTTTCATTCCTGTCATGGTGAGTTCAGAGGGCATAAAATGGCTGGGCAGTGAATGCAATTGAACGGTGATGGGTTCCCTCGGATTTTCGGGGGAAGATTGCTGTACAAGAAGGGAGAATAAATCCTTCATCATCTTTTCCATCTCTTGGGGATCTTTGCTTTTCATAATCCGTTGAAGGCATTTTTCGACGATCAAAGCTGGAATTTCATCGACCTCTAAAATACGATTTTTTTTCTTGAGGTTTTCTTGGAGCCCGTAAAAGGAGTGCGGGTTTCTTTTTTGATAGAGCAGCGCTTTATAGTCTGCTTTTTTTAGGGGAGAAAATTCGATGACCTCGCCGCATTGGTCTAAAAGTTCAGATGGAAGATCCGGCATGAGCCGTTTTTTGGCATCTGCAGAAGCTGCTTTGCGGTGGTTGATGAAGATATTGAGGATATTTGATGGGCGATAGAGAAGGTTCATCGCCTCGTCCCCTATGAGATGATCGGGGAAGGATTCTTCATCTAAATGTTCTAAGAGGATATACTTTCGATCTAGGCGTTTTGTTATTTTTTCGATATCCCTCCAAGGCGTATCGGAAAAAATTTCAATGACTGGGATATGCAGCTCTTTAGCAATCGCGCAGACTATCGATTCGATGCCGGAATGTTTAGATCCATTAAGGGCAATATATTTTGTTGTTAACTTGTCGTTTTTTTTCTCGTTTGAATAGAGAAAAGCAAAAGCTTTGGCGAGTTCTTCTCGAGGGATTTTGTGAATGCAAAATTTGCGCTCTAAGCAATCTATTAAGCGAGTCGCAAGATCATCGGAAGCTTGCATCGGATTGACGCTTTTTTTCGGCTTATAGAGGAGAATGGATGTATTTTCTTTAGAGCTTTTTTGAGCAGGTTGGTGAAATTGCGGCCAGTATGCTCTGAGTTCTTCTGGCGTTTTTGCAGCGATCGTTTGATCAACTGTCGGGAGTTCAATTGTGACGATTTGCTTCTGGTTAGCAGCTGCTATAGGCGGTATTTCTTTTGTTGGTTTATTTGATCCGTAGATGAGACCATTTGCTACAGCATAGCCTATAAAAGGGTAGAGAGGATTGATCGTTGTAAAAAAAAGTCCTGTCACATTGTTCGCGATGATGGACCCCGCGAAATAATCTATATTTCGAGTTTTTAAAGCATAACCTCCTGAGACTATAAGGCTGAGTAGATTTGCATAGTAAACAAACTCGCTGTAAGAAGTTGACATTCTGCTGCAGATGTACATAGCAGAGGTAATGCATAAGCTAGAAGGCAAAATATTTCTTACTGACGAGCCCCAGCGATTGAAGGTTTCTAAGGCGCTTTCGTGAATAGACGGTAGTTCAGGTAAACAATTTTTTATTTGGTTGAAATAATATGGTGTCATTTTTTTTCTCCGATTAATTAGATATTTTATGTTGTTTTGTGTATAAAGTCTATTTATTTCAATCTTCTTTCAACCTTCTTGTTAGCGTTTGTTAAAAAATAGTTATTAAAATAATAGCAAGAATGAAAAAGTTTTATTTTTGGGAAGCAGTTACCTTTATCAGGGCTTTTTGATTAAAAAGATTTGATAGACATTCCTGTATAACGGTAACATCTTCAAGAAATTTTGGAGATGTTATGAGCAAGAAAAAGGCACAGGAATTTTACTCAGCGATTGATGAAATCGCT
>JAJXYX010000072.1 GCA_021780355.1 bacterium
ATGATCGATCGCCTCGATCGATCATCAAACGCAAGTTTTATAATTTGATGTGACAAGTGAAATTTTCTTTAAAAAAATAGGTTTTCATGTCTTTGTTTTTTGAAAAAAGCGCTCAGACAACGTACAACACAAACCAAAAGGACTATTTGGATTGTTCTCTTCGGGTTGTCAATCGGACGATCGAAAAGATCAAGACGTCAAAAGAAGATCGGCGTCTTCTTTTTTCTCAGATCATCGATTTTTTTGGAGAACAAAGACAAAAAGTGGCCTCTACTTATGGAACAGAAGATTCTCAAAAGTTTGGGCTTCGCCGAGATTTGCATTGGATAGCAAGCTACACTTCTTTATTGGAAAGATACCAAGGCTATGGAGATCTCGTCATTGAGAGAGTTCATAGCTCTTTCCAAAAGGCTGCGCTAGAAAAACATCCTTGGCCGAAAGAAACTTTTCACACATGTTTCGAGCCTTGCTTAGGCCGGATAGCCTCATCCGAAATACTCTTGATCGAGGAAAATGATCAAAACGCCATGTTCCCCGCCCGGACTCTTGCTGATTTTCAACACATGTATGGGCTATGCAGACTCGAACTGCCCCTTTATTTTGCTCGGGAGGGAGAGACCTATTTTAAGCGCCACGATGCACTGGAAGAACTGATCTTGAATGAAAAAGCCATGGAGCGATTGGCTAGAAAATCTCCTCAAGATTATCAAAAGCTCCAAAATACATTTACCCTTTTAAGTGCACAGAGAAGAGAGGGAATCTCGGTTCATGCAAATTGGGTATTGGTTAACCAATATTTGGCCATGGAAGGGCAAAAGCGGCTTATCTCTCAGTATTTATTAGAATGTTATCATGATCCTTCGAGAGAACTTGGCTTCGGCTGTTTTCATGCCACTTTGATCCATCAAGATCCGCTCACTATCCGGCTAACAATCGATCAAATGGCTGATTTGTTTCAAAAGACTCTTATTTGGCAAAAAGACGTGGATCCTAGGGAAGATTTAAAAAAGACCGTAGCGCTCTTGATGTACGAATGGGCCCACGCTACGCCTTTTTTAAGAGGCAGCGCCGCGACTGGAGAATGGCTGGAACAAGCGATTTATGGGTATCACAAATTGGTTTGCGAGTATAACCCTAAAAAAACGGCCAACTTAGAGGCTTTAACTTCGCCTTTGCACGAATTTATTGAGGCGTATGATTCAATGATCACTGTCATCGATCCTTATAACCCTGATGAAAATCCCCTGCCTAGCGAGGACGAATGGTGGGAAGAAGAAGAGATGGATGGCCCGGCTTCTTGACAGATCGCCCCCTACAATTTATCCTTAGAAGAAACTAAGGAAGTTTCATGGATACTTCATTTTTAAACATTTCCACCTCACTTTTTTTCGTATTGAACGCCGCAGGGCAAATCCCCATTTTTCTCGCTCTTTTAAGAAAATTCGATCACAAAAGACAGCTGCAGATCATCTTCCGCGAACTGATGATTGCGCTTGGGATTTTGATTGTGTTTACGTTTTTTGGCGATTGGATTTTAAAAATGCTCGGCATCTCTAGACCGATTCTCTCTATTGCGGGAGGGATCCTTTTATTTTTGATCTCGCTCGGCATGATTTTCCCCAAAGCAGCAGAACCCAATGAGCAGCTCTCTCAAGAGCCGATGATTATCCCTCTCGCCATTCCGATCATCGCAGGCCCCGGATCGATCTCGATTGTCATGATGTATGCCCATGCGACGAACAATCCTTTGTTTGTTTCATCGGCCATTTTAGCGGCCTGGATTCCGTCGCTACTCATTTTACTTTTAGGTTCCTACATAAAAAAAATGCTGGGAGAAAAAGGACTCACTGCGATTGAGCGTTTAGGCGGTATGCTCATTTGCCTCATCAGCATCAGCCTGCTTACTCACGGAACGCTGGAGCTCGTCAACGACTACTTTAAGATTCAAGTCTATTCAGTAGATCAAAAATAAGCGCCGAGCTGCACAAGCAAGCTATTTGATTTGTAAGCGCCAAGGCCCCATTGGAACTCTCCCATATACGAAGCGGAGAAAAAGGTTCCTTTGGGCCCGCGATATAAAAATTGAAAGCTGGGAGAGATGAAATTTTGGTTGTTATAGAAAGAATCAACCGTAAATCCTGGCGGAAAGCCCACGATGTTTGCATTGATCTTTCCAATGTGAAATGGTTGTTTATTGACGTAGCTTAGTGTCTCTCGAAAAATAAAGTCCCCTACGCTCGTCGTCCAAAGTTCGTAAGCATGAAGCCCCAATTCTGTTCGAAGCAGTTCGGACCAAGAAGCTGTTTGCTGCATATTCAAGGGATCTGCTCCCGTTTCAGAAAATGCTGGATGATAGAGCACGTCGCAATCGAGGGTCGCAAACGGCTCTAATGTGCCCCAGTCAAAATTCCAATCTGCGCCACCACCCAAATGAGGAACGAGCTGAGCCCCCCAATAAGCACTTGTGGCAGTTTCGTCAAAAAAACCGCCGGAAGATTGAGCATATCGGATGCGCCTTTCATTAGAAAAATCGTTATAAGCGCCGGCGAGCCCAAATTCAAGATACCCATCGCCTAAATAGACCGTGCCATACAGAGTTCCTGCGTAATAATCGACCGTATTTTCTCCGGCCTGGTAATTTTGATACACGCGGCTTTTGGCGTAACATAGGGCGGCCCCCATGAGTCCATTTTTTTCTCCGTAATAATCAAATCCAACGAGCCCCCCTCCCGTGTGGGATAGATAGCCTGGATTGCCTCTACCAGGCTGCTGAGAGATCCACTCGCCGAGTCCTTCTGCCCAAAATGCGTACTTCTGACCGCCTCTTGCGATATTCGAGATATCGCCTCGAGGAGCATTAGGAGTAAAAAACTCTGTTTGCTCTTCTGAAAAGAAAAGATCATCCTCTTTTGTGTCATCATCTTGCAAATAAGCAGCCCACCGATGTGGCGAGTCGATGAAAGACTGAGTCGGCATGCCGGCAGATGGTCGGAGAGCAGCGGAGAGAGGAGGCCCTTTTCGAGAAAGATCAACAAATAGACTTTCGGGGACCTCTTTATTCGCAATCTGCATATCGCGCATCACAAGCCGCTGCTGCGACATCCGATTCGATACCGTGCTTGCTATGAGAAACATAGTATTTTGCGAAACAAAAGCTCCTGTTGCGTTGCGGGCCGGCGAAATGCTATTCAAAGCGCGGCAAAGATCGTGAGGAGAAAGCTGGCTTAAATCAAAGATAATAGGACCTAAAATGGGACTGCTATTGAATTGATTTAAATAATCGGCCACATGGACAGGATTAGGGCCGCAGTGGAGCAAACTTGTATCAATCAGAGGAGGAGGAACATTGCTCAAATGTAAAATGACTGCGCCCGTAGGAGTATTATAGGTCACATAGTAAGTTCCCAAATCCTGGCTTCCAGGAGCAACAACCACGGAAGAAAATGGAAAAGAGGTCAAAGAGGAAGCTGAAATCAATGTATAGCTCGCGCCTTCAGGATAAAAACCAGGAATGCCGTAAAGAGTTAAGGTGCCGTTAACAGCAGCAGATCCGTTCACCACAATTTCTGATCCGGCCGTCGGCTGCGAGTCAGTTTGCGGCTGAAGGATCATAAAGGTATTGCTTCCAGGAGATAAAGTGAGACTGCCGACAGTAAGCGTGCCGATTCGAGGAGAGCTTAAAGGATTGCCCGGATAGATTGTCCCTCCGTCATTGACAGAGACGGAACCTGCAATCGCGCCAGTGCCTCCCAAAGTAGCTCCGCTATCGACGACCACGCTATTAGAAGGATTTGTAAAACTGCCATTTAAAACAAACGTTCCCGTTTGGACTGTTAAGCCTCCGCTAAAACTGCTGGCCCTTGTAAAGATCGCAGCGCCACTCCCTTGTTTGATGAGAGAGCCTGATCCTTGAACCGAACCTCGAAAAGTGCGAGGGCTTGGATTGTTTGTACCAAAGGTTAGTGTGTTAGCGCCTAAATTAACTACGCCTGAGAGAAACCCTGTCAGATCTCCAATCACTTGATTTCCTCCCGCACTGATATCAAACACTGGAGAGGTAAAGGGAAGGACCCCTACGATCACAGGGCTTGCGGCATTTAAACTCCCCCCAGCTTCAAGACTCAATGTTCCATCTTGGATCGTCGTGCCGCCGCTATAATTATTGGCTCCTGAAAAGGCAAGGATGCCGAGACCCGTTTTTTTGACCGAGCTGCCCGCTCCTGTTTGAGAAATAGACGTCGTCACAGTCGCGCTTAAAGAAGCATCCACCTCTATATTTAACAGATCGCCAGCGGCGATCGTGATCGGATGGTCCATAGAGCCTGAATAGTCGATATTGAGCGTGACATTATTTGCTGTAGTATACAAAGGAGTGCCGCTGGCTCCGATCGACGTATTTTGTCCTATGGTCAATCCTCCTCCAGCGAGCGTCGTGGAGCCTGTATAGCTACTAGATCCGGTCAACGTCGAAATTCCACTCCCCACTTTCACTAAAGAGCCGCCAGCTCCGCTGATTTGTCCTGCAAAGAGCTGAGAGGCATTATCTGATCCAAACGTCAGCTGGTTGGATCCCAAATCGACAAAACTATTGGAAGCCGAACTTGCAAAATTCTTGATGGATTGATCTGAGGTGAGGCTCAAGGTCGCCAGCGCGTCAATCGTCACTAGAGAGGAGGCTAAAATCGCATCGTGGGATAAGGTGGAAAGCTCTAATGTTCCTCCGCTAATCGTCGTACTTCCCGTATACGTGTTCGTTGCAGCAAACATCGTCGTTCCGGCTCCCTCTTTGACGATCGAACCTCCGTTGCCTTGAAGGATTCCGCTAAAAGCGGTAGCAGCTCCATTATTGCCGAAAATCAGCTGCTTGCCGCCTAAGGTGACTAAACTAGTTGCATCTCCCTCTAAACCTCCTATTGTTTGCGTAGCGGAGAGGCTTGAAGCAATATCGAGCGTAGCGTTCGCTTTAATGTCAACGGTGCTAGATGATGACAAGGTGGGATCCGTTCCTTGAAGACTCAATGTACCCTGGGTAATCGTAGTCGATCCTGCGTAGTTGCTGGCTCCCGTGAAAATAGCAGTGCCTGTCCCCGTTTTTTCAATCGATCCAGAACCGGAAATACTTCCTGCAAAAGTAAATGTGGTAGACACGCCATTTCCAAAGGTAAGCACTTGACTCGGATTCGCACCTAAAGCCACAGAGCCGCTTCCTATTAAAGCTCCGATCACTTGATCTGGAACCGTAGTTCCACTGAGATCAAAAACAGCTCCAGAATCAATCGTCACAGAGCCCGTTGCCGACAAAATGCCGGCATTTTGCAAGCTCAACGTACCTTGTTGAATCGTCGTTCCACCTGTGTAGCTGTTGACTCCCGAAAATGTGGCTGTACCAGAACCTGTTTTATTGATCGAGCCGCCCCCGCTAATAACGCTATTGACAACGCTTGAATTGCTCGTGCCGAAAGTCAATTGAGCTCCCGATGAGAGAGCGATAAAAGTGCCTGGGGCCCCTGTTAAATCCTGAATGGTTTGATTCGACAGGATCGAGAATGTGCCGGCATTAACAAAAACAGAGGCGCTTGGCAAACAGCTTTGAGCTCCCTGTAATTGCAAAGTCCCCCCTTGAATGATCACATTGCCTGTATAAAGAGGGCTCGCACCGGAAAAGATCTCCGTCCCGGCATTTTGTTTAACCATTCCGCCAGAACCTGAAAAGGTTCCAGCAAAAGTTTGAGCAGATAGATTATTCGTTCCAAAAGTGAAAAAAGTCCCTGATGCAATGGAAACACTGCTACCAGAAGCTCCGCTAAAATCTTGAATCGTTTGATTAGACATGATAGCAAGCGAGCCGGCATTGAGAGCGATCGACGAATTAGGCAAGCAATCGAAAGAACCTTGCAACTGCAAAGTGCCTCCTAAAACCGTCACATTTCCCGTGTAAGAATTGCTAGGGCTAGAAAAAATCTCCGTACCTGAATTTTGTTTAAAAAGAGCTCCCGACCCCGTAAAAGTTCCTGCATAGGTTTGAGGCAAGGCATTATTTGTTCCGAACGTCAATGAGTTAGAACCAAGAGTCACAAGGCCCCCTGAAACTCCCAACAAATCTCCAATGACTTGAGAAGATTTTCCCAAACTAATATCAAATGTTGTTGAAGAAGCGGCTACGTTTACAAATCCAACAGGAGACAGTTGTCCATTAGCTCCTTGTAAACTAAGCGCGCCGCTATTAAGAGTAGTCCCTCCAGAATAGGTATTCACTCCCTCTAAAACAGAAGTTCCCAAGCCATTTTTAATCAATTGGATGCCGCTTCCTGAACCTGGCGTCGATGTGCCTGTCACCGGCACCGAAGCGAGGGAGCCGTCAGAGATCGAGCCTAAAATCGTACAAGAATCCAAAACATCTGGATTCAACGTGATGTTTTGTAATGCAAAAATACTTTCTCCCAGAGCATAACCTGCAAAACCTGCTGTAGCAGGGGAGTTAGAATCTCCTCCAGCTCCTCCTACGACTGCATTAGCGGGGCGATCAATACTCAAAGGGCCGCTTAAAGTCAAAGAACCTGTGTTGACAAAAATGGCCCCTCCAAAAGCAGCACCGCCTCCACCTCCGCCTTGTGAGTAGCCGCCGCCGATGCCAGATCCGGTAGTTGTCGTTTTGCTTCCACCAATGCCCCCGACGCCACCGCCGAACCCTCCTGTACCAGGGGTTCCATTTTGCACCCCACCACCGCCGCCGCCGCCAAATCCTCCGGCTCCTGCCGGCATAAAATAACCAGCTCCACTGCCTCCACCGCCAAAACCACCTCTTCCGGATCCGGGGCCCGTCGCCCCGCCAGCACCGCCGCCGCCGCCCCAACCGCCGTTGCCTCCTTTTTTTGTCTTATCAATATTTGAAACGCCGCCGCACATCCCGCCGCCGCCGCCGCCATCCCCTCCGTCGCCCCCACTGCCGTAAGCTCTCGTTGAAAGGTTTGTGCCGGACTGAGAATAACTCGCCCCCCCTCCGCCACCGCCACTAAGGCCGATGACTCCGTCTAACCCCGTGGAATTAGCTGGATTTACACCGCCACCGCCACCTGATTGTGTAATACTGCCTCCGTGCCCTCCTTGGCCTCCCTTGGATGTGCTAAATCCAGCTCCGCCTCCACCCCCTCCAAAAAGAGCAGTATTGCCGTTTCCTTGAGAAGCCCCGGCGGCTCCATTATTCGAGCCTGCGTTTCCGCCTGCACCTCCATTCGTATATACGCCTCCACCACCTCCACCGCCGCCAGCTCCTGCTGTTGAGCTAGAAGCTCCTGTACCGCCGATTCCACCGTTTCCTTGAAGACCGCCACCACCGCCTCTGCCTCCAGCCTGACTTGGACCGCTAATCGAATCGCTGACCGTGCCTCCATTGCCGCCTAGACCGTTTCTTCCATAATCCCCCATACCGCCACCCCCTCCATTCGACATGGCATAAGGACTTTGCGGAGCATATCCATTCCCTCCTGTACCTCCTATCCCTCCACCTCCACCGCAGCCGCCGGAAAAAGAAGCGGAAAGCTGAGCTACAGAACTGGCCTGACCTCCTTTTCCTCCTTCAGCTGTGCAATTGGTGATTGTTATGCTAGACAGTGTGACATCAGCGGCATCAATCAAAATAGCGGCCCCAGCTCCCATGCCGCCGCCGCCACCAAAACTTCCTCCATCGCCGCCATGAGCAAAACAATTTTGCAAAGTCATACCATTGAGACTCACCGTCCCTTGGCGAATCACAAATGCTCGATTATTGCTTTGCCCATCGATAATGATAGTTTTTGGGGAAGTGGTGTTCATCGTCACAATATTTGTCCCGGAAAACAAGTCAACAACGGGAAGCATATTGTTTAAAGTAATGGTATAATTACTAGAAAACTGAATGTCATAAGTCCCTGGATTTTTATTAATAAAGTTCAGACATCCACGAAGATCACCAGAACTACCGCTAAACGTTCCCAAAGGGAAATGACTATCTGAATTCGTATTTACTGTTAAAACAGTAGCCCATAAAAAAGAACTGGGAAATAAGAGAATCAAGTTTAATCCAACGAATATTCGGACCCGTTTTTTTCTATTTCTCATCAAAAATACACTCCCAACTTAGCTAGCACATAATTCGAAATATAATGGCTCAGGTTCCACTGAAATTCTCCCTTATAAGTAAAAGAAAAAAAACTGCCTTGCTCTGCGCGGTACAAAAATTCAAAACCAGGAGAAATCAAACTCTGATCATAAGTAAAAGAATCGACGGTGAACCCAGGAGGATACCCCACGATGCGAGCATCAATCCAACCCACTCGAAAAGGTTGCTTATTGACATAACTCAGGGTTTCTCGGAAAATCATATCACCCAAAAAAGTTCTGCATAACTGATACCAATTGATCCCAGCCTCGCTACGAAGCAATTGAGGAAAAGATTTTTCCTGATCCATATTGAGAGGATCTGCTTTCGATTCAGAAAAAGAGGGAAGGAACAAAAGGTTATAATCCAAAGAAGCGAAAAACTCTACAGTCTGCCAAGAAAAATTCACATCATAACCTACAGCCAAATGCGGCGCCATCTGACCCGCCCAATAGGAGCTTTTGGCTGTTTCATCAAAAGGAAGAAGGCTTATTTGAGGAAATTCAATATGTCGTTTGTTTTCGATCCAATTGAGAGCTCCAGAGAGCCCTGCTTCTAAATACCCATTTCCCATATAAACTGTTCCATATAGGGTGGCTGCATAATAATCAATACTATTTTTCCCTGCATGGCCGTCTTGATCGATCGAACTTTTAGCAAAACAAAGAGCCGCCCCCATAAGGCCGTCTTCAACACCATAATAATCAAAACCCAGCAGCCCCCCCGCCGTCGCTGCAGAGTAGGCAGGATTTTGATGATCTTCTTGCTGATGGATCAGCTCTCCTAAACCTTCCAGCCAAAAGGCCCAGCGTTCATCGCCGCTCGCCCATGTTTGGTTAGATCCGTAAGGGGCCTTCTTTTTACGGCTTTGGTATTCTTCCTCAAAATCTTGAAAGCCCTTCCCTTCATTTTCCCAGTAAGACGCACTGGCGAATTCTCTCATCCATTTTTGCGAGTCAAAAGGAGCAGATGCAATCGAGCGGGAATGTTGAAGCTGATGCAAAAGGCCATAAGCAGGTTTAGCAAACATCTCCTCATCTTCTTCGAGCTCGAGGATCGAACGGGATTTTTGAGCAGAGCGCATTGAAAACCTTTGCTGAACCATCCTGTTAGAAACTGTACTAGCAATCGTAAAGAGAGTATTTTGCGCAACAAATGTGGAAATCGCATTGCGCGCAGGCGAGATGCTGCAAAGAGCTCTGCAAAGATCCTCGGAAGATAACTGAGCCAAATCAAAAACAATGGGTCCTAAAATAGGATCGTTTACAAATTGATTCAAATACTCTGCCAAATGCACCGCGTTCGAACCGCAGTCGATTAGACTGATGTCAATCAAAGTTCGAGGAATAGTTTGCAAAGATAAAATCACTGCCTGAGGAGAAGAAAGATATTGGTAAAGAATTTGATACGTTCCGAGCGGCTGTCCTTGCATCATCACCGTAGGGAAAGAGCTGTACGATAAATCAGGCGCCGTTAACAAAGTATACGTCGTATTATTGGGATAAAATCCCGCCGGGGCATCGATCGTCAAAGTGCCATTTAGAAGAGTCGGACTGCCTGTTTGGACGACAAGGGTCGAAGAATCTGTCGGAGTCATGGTGGTTTGAGGCTGAAGCTCAATATAAGTATTGCTAAGGCTTGATAAAACAAGCGTATTAACCGTTAACGTTCCCACCGGATTGCCGGGGCTGATGGTGCCGCCGTCGTTAACCGTTACAATACCAGCAATGGAGCCGTTTCCTTTTAATGTTCCCTGAAGCAAAGGATTAGGATTGACGATCACATCGCCAGCCAAGCTTCCATTGATGATCAGCACCCCATCTTGAATCGTTGTCGAACCAGTAAAAAGATTGGCGCCCGAAAAAATGGCCGTGCCTGTATTTTGCTTAATGATCGAACCGGATCCTTGTATCACGCCGCTAAATAACTGAGGAATCGGATCATTTGTCCCAAACTCAAGTGTATTAGCCCCCAAATTCACACCGCCGCTACCCAAAAGATCGCCAATGACTTGAGGAGATGTGGCGCTCGAGGCGATGTCAAACGTTCCGTTAGGTCCCAGACTTACAAACCCGGATGAGGCAAGAAGGCCAGAGCCGCTTAAACCCAGGGTCCCATTCAAAATCACAGTTCCAGCCTGGTAGGTATTGGTATTGGTAAATATAGCCGTGCCCGTCCCTTTTTTGATCACGCCTCCAAGACCTGTGATTTGTCCGCTAAATGTACCTCCTGAAGAGCCTCCAAACAGAAGAAGATGAGAACCTAAAATAACCTCGCCGGCTCCCGTTAAATCTCCAATTGTCTGCTTGATTTTGGCGTTCGGATTTCCTATATCGAAAAAGGCGCCAGCGCCAACATTCACCGAACCTGCTGGAGCCAAAGCTCCCCCCAGAGCGCCGGATCCTTGCAAGCTCAGCGTTCCCGCAGAAATATTTGTCCCTCCGCTATAAGTATTCACTCCTTGGAGCACTAACATGCCGGTTCCATCTTTTGTCAAAGAGCCAGCGCCGCTGATGACGCCACTTAATGTTAGATCATTCGCTTGTGTATCTAGATGCGCCGTTCCAGTGACAGAAAACAGGCGATTCAAAGAAAGAGCGCTCGAAATTTGCAGCGTGCCATTTTGAATGATGACAGAATTTCGAGGGTCTCCTAAATTAGCATCCAGGCCTATGCTGATCGTTCCTGTATTAATCGTTGTCGTTGACGTATACGTATTCGCTCCGCTCAAAATAAGAGCGCCGCTCCCATTCATGACAAGACCGCCGCCTGCTGTGATGTCTTGATCGCTTTCGATATCGATCGCCATCGTCAAAGAGCCTGTATGGTTAAACGTGATCGTTCCCCCAGAACGTAAAAATAGGTCTTGGCCGTAAAATTGTCCTGGAGAAGCGTTTGTTCCTGCGCTTCCCCCCAAAGCCACGCCGTTTTGAAGAAGCACTTGATTGTCTTGAATAATCAAATTGGCTTGTTTTTGAACAAAAATGTTCCCCCCCATACCAGCGCCGCCCCCGCCGCCGCCGCCGAGACTCGCATCGCCTGCTCCTCCTGTCCCTCCGCCAAATGCACTGACGCCGCCCGCTCCTTGCTTTGCGCCGCCACCGCCTCCTCCAAAACCGCCGCTCCCGCCTGTTTTTCCAGAGCCAGAACCGCCACCTCCTCCGCCGAGAGCTCCCCCTTTACCTCCTGTAGAATTACCCGAGCCGCCGCCGCCGCCCGATCCATTCCCATCTCCTCCGACAGAATTACCTGCCCCACCACCGCCGCCGCCGCCAAACAACTGATCATTGCCTATGCCAAGTCCGCCGGAGCCGCCAGATCCAATCCCTCCTCCGCCTGGGGATCCATTGCCTCCCATCCCTGCGCCGCCGCCGCCTCCCTTAGAACTAGCTCCGCCTGAGTAAGGAGCTCCTCCGGTATACACACTAGCTCCAGCACCTCCGCTACCTACCTCAATTCCAAAGCCGCCACCGCCTCCTCCTCCAATGATGCCGCTGGCCGCAGAACCTCCGTCAACAGCGCTATTAGGCCCCGTGCCTCCCCCTCCATTCCCTCCTGATACATGTCCTCCGCCCCCACCGCCGCCCGCACCACTGCCTAAACCTGAGACGTAACTGCCGCCCGATCCGCTCTGCGTCCCAAAATTCGATCCAAATCCGCCGCCGCCACCTCCGGCATAATAACTCACAGCTCCGCTTAACGTTGAGCCGCCATTTCCGCCTATAGCTTTATTTTGATCGCAAGTCACACTCTGCAAAGTCACAGTAGAGCCCGTATGAACATAAATGCCGCCGCCACCTCCAGCTCCCCCGCCGCCGCCTCCGCCGCCCAGCTGATTATACGGTACATAAACCGTTGCCCCATTGCCGCCTGCTCCCCCTTGAGATAATCCATTAACTATCTTCAAATTATTTAGAGACAGATTGCCTGCAAAACTCGGCTGGACAACCGAAAAAATAGAAAAAACACTTCCCCCATCGATGGTGACCTGATGAGTCGAAGAAATGGTTAAGTTGTCTTGTGTAATTGCGGGAAGAGGCGCAACGAGAGTAATGTTCGTCACTGAATTATCAAAATTGATCACATCGTTGGAGGCAGCATTTAATAAGACATAGCGAAGGGTGGGATTGACCGGGCCTGTGTTCGTATCAGCAGAATTCGAAACAGTCCAAGTCGCTGCATGGATTTCAAGAAATGAAAGAAAAAAAAATGTGAAAAAAAATAAAGGAATTTTCAAAGATCGTTTTTTCATCATCGAACATTGTTTATAAGGTGTTTTGAACCCATCCAATAGCTGATTCTTGAGTTACGAACGGTATATAATCCTCAACATAAAACATGCTGTTGTTTTTGAACAGCACACTTTAAAAAAAATTTTACACACAAAAGACTTTCAACCAGAAGCTCTATAGACGGGATTGAAAGAAAAAAGATTCAATAGAATCAAACGGACTGATATCAAAGGCCACAAGAAAATCGGCTCCCCAAAAACAATCTTCTCCTGCCAAAGGAATGAGTTGCAAAGATCGTTTCTTTAAACAGGAAATCGTAAAAGCCCCTTCATTAAAAGAGACCGCATCCGAACTCCCTTTGTAGCGCTGCAAACTTTTCGAGCGAAAAAGCTCGTCTGCTACACGCGCGCTGTCCGCTTTGACGTAAAATACAAAAGCGGCTTTTCTTTCAGAGCTAAGCCCTAGCCACTGAGCCGCCAAGTGCGTTTCAAGGGCAGAGGAAAGAACATTTACTTCTAGCCAAACCTCCGGCTGCGCGTGGCATCGAGTCCAACCGCACATTTGCGACTCGCTCAGATGTTGAGCTTGATAAAGACCTCGAACGCCAAAAAGCTGCAGATTGGTAAGAGGATAAAACTGAGGACCAAACGCGCGCACCTCAACGCCATGGTTTCGAAAAGTTCCTAAAGATGTTCCATGTCCAGACAAAGTCAAAGCTAGCGATGAATGAGCCCAAACACCCAAAGAAGGATCTGAGAAAAAAGAAAGAAGAGACTCTTCTTGCCAAGGAGGAAAAGAAGGTATTTCCCGTTCAAGCATCGTAAAAAAAGGATCGATCGGCCCCCTAGCCAAACTTTTTTCCTTATGAAAAGAGGCTTTTTCATTGTTGCCAAGATAGGTATAAAGCAAAGCTGCTGAGCAATCGAATTCTTGGGGATCATACTCTTCTTCGGAAACCCAAAGAGTTGGATGTTCCAATAAAAGCAAAAGCCACTTGATTAAACGGTTCGCCGCCACAATTTCTCCAGCTAACATCCACAAAAGGGCCAACTGGCCTAGCTCAGGTAAAAGAGGAAGACGGTCTTTTGCAGCATAAAGTCCCGTTTCAGCCAATACAGCTCCCGAAGGAAATTGAGAAAGGGGCTCTTGATAATCAAAACGCTTAGGGAAAAGTAACCGAATCAAGGCTGCTGACGGCTGAAAAGTGCGGGCAAAAGGATGATGAATCAGAGAAACCGGGGCGCTAAGGGAAAGATCTTCTACAGCGGAACGGGAAAGCGCCCAAAAAGAGCGCAAACGCCGATAATGACCGCGGGGAGAAGCTAGCAATAACCAGTCCATTCCATCGAGAGGTTCTTCCTTAGTAAGAGAAGATAGCATATTACCCTCGAATCAATGGCGCATGATGAAATGAGTGACATTCCATCCTGCGCAAACCCCTCTCCGAACTATTTAGATGAAAACAATACCATTGAACTCTTTTCACAATATCCCTCGAGATATAAAGAGGAAAAAATTCAATGAACGCGTTCATCTTACTCAATTAACTTTTTCATTTTTTTACCTGGCGTGAATTTAACAGCTTTTCGAGCTGGAATCACGATAGGCACTTGAGCATTCTTTGGATTACGGCCAATTTTTTGTTTTCTTTCTACGATTTCAAACACGCCAAAATCACGAAATTCTAAACGATCCCCATGAGATAAAGTATCGGTCATCGCATCGAGAAAAGCTTGGATAACATTACGGACATCGTTCGGATGCAATCCTTTCGTTTGAGAAATATTGTGGATTAGCTTCTTCTTCGTGATGGTAGCCATATCCGAGCTCCTTAGTTGACTTGAGTTTTTCGTGCTCTTATCTGTAACATTTTCAGACAAGTTGTTTATCTCCTCATTTGAACCACCCCTAAATGTACATTTAGACGATGAACAGGTCCAAAATTTATCCCTTCTTTGACTTCTTATCGAATTCCAAATAAAGGGGTTCACGAGTTCAAAATAACGATTCCAGAATATTTTTCAAAATAAATTTAAAAAAAAACCCACATTTGGACAAAAATTTCCACGATCAGTATATACCGAAAAAAGCCATACAAGATGAGGAGAGGCGTCAATGAAAAAATCGTTTTTGATTTGTGGGTTTGTTGTATGTTCCGCGATCTGTTTTAGCGGATGCAATAAAAATAGAGTCGAAGTGACAAAAGATGGTAGCGAGAGCGACCAATCTTCAGACTCTGAAACTGAATATGTGCAACCTGTGATCTGGACAGGTCCAGGCTGGTACTATGGAATTTGGTTTAGTACTGAAATAGATTTTAATACATGGAACCATCATCACTATCACCATCGCGATCACGATCATCACAATCGTCATAATGATCACCACGATCGGCATCGCGATAGAGAAAGTTCACACCCCCGAAACGATCACCGCGGCGGCAGTCATCCTAACGCGGGATCCCATCATGGCGGCGATGGCGGCGGACACCACGAAAAAGGAGACAAATAATACTCGTCATTATACCGAACAAAGCTGAAGAATCGGCTTATAGGCGGGTTCAAAGCGCCAAAAATCGATCGTCACCAAGGGGGGATGTATTGCCTCGATACTCCCCCCCTTGGTGACGATCGATTTTTGGCAGCTTTCAATCCCGCTTATAAGCCGATTCTTCAGCTTTCTTCGGTATGCCCAAAGAAAGCTGAAAAAGATCCGCTAAACGAAGCTTTTTTATTTTACAAAATAGAGATCAAAAGACGATTTTTCTTGCCTGCGCTCAGCAGAAGAAAAGAGCCATCAATCAGATCCTCAGAAGAAAGCAAATAAGCTGGATCTTGAACTTTTTGATTGTTCAAATAGGCTCCTCCATTTTTCACAAGACGGCCCGCCTCGGATTTACTGGAAACTAATCCCACTTTAACAAGCAAATCAGCACATTTTTGCCCTAACACTTCACTTAAGCCGAGTTGCACATAAGGCATATCTGCTGCGATTTCTTTTAGCACATCTGCACTAAGCTGAGCCTCGGAGCCTGGCAAGAGGCCTTCTGTGACTCGAAGGGCGGCCTGCACCCCCTCTTCTCCGTGCACGAAACGAGTCACCTCAGTAGCCAACCGTTTTTGCGCAGCGTTCGGCTCGTAACCCGGCTCTTGCATGCTTTTTTCAATACGGGCGATCTCATCCATATCCAAAAAGGTGAGCACTTTAAGCATACGGATCACATCTGCATCCGGCATGCGGATCAAATGTTGATAAAATTGATACGGAGAGAGCTTGTCGGCGGAAAGCCATATAGCGCCCTCTTCCGACTTGCCAAATTTTTTTCCATCGGAACGGGTCAAAAGAGGAAAAGTCACCCCGTAAATCGTCTCGCCGCCCAGCTTTCTGTTGTATTCTGTGCCCGCTGTAATGTTCCCCCACTGATCGCTCGCGCCCATCTGAATCGTGACGCCAAACTCTCGATGTAAATGGACAAAATCATAGGCTTGCAGGACTTGATAGCTAAATTCTGTAAAGCTGAGTCCCTCCTCAGATTGCAGACGCGCCCTTACACTCTCTTTAGCCAGCATCGGCCCGACGCGGAACAATTTGGCCACATCCCGTAAAAAATCAATGAGGGTAAAACGGCCTAGCCACTCGTTGTTGTTCAAAACAATCGGTCTTGGACCTGCAGATGGAAAAATGGATTGGAAAAAACGGTCCAAACACCTGACGTTATGCTCAAGCTTTTCGTCGCTTAAAAGAGGCCTTTCTAAATTTTTTCCTGATGGATCGCCAATGCGACCTGTCCCACCGCCTACAATGGCAATCGGAGTGTGGCCGAATTTCTGAAACCACGCAAGCCCCATCACAGGAATCAAATTGCCCAAATGGAGGCTATCGGCTGTCGGATCGAACCCTACATACACTTTTCTAGGCGAGCTCACATGCTCTCTCAAATCATCCGAGGTCATCTGGTCAATGAATCCGCGCTCTAATAAACAATCAATCACATTTTTATGCATGGGAAACTCTACAATAAAGTAGGAAAATGATACCTCATTCCTTTTTTTCCAACAACAATAGCTGCATATTTTGGATCATCTGTTTAAATGATTGTCTTTGCATAGCAAACAGATTCAGCTGCTTTTCTTCTAAATAGGCCAACGCGGGGTCTTTTACATGAGCAAATGCGCGCTCGATCAGATGAATAAAAAACCGATTGCAAGACAGCTCATCAGAAAGAGTGCGATTAAATTTTTTAAATCCTGCCAGCGTATCGGGATCTTGCAAGGCTATCCCCATTTGCTGAGAAGATTCAAACCAATCAAAAGGTTCCGCCCTTTGAAAATGGACCTCGTCGATCCACTCCCCATCCTCTTCGGGTACTTGCGATAAACCGGCTTGCACCATGTGCCGGATACAAGTAAGCGTTCCCCGATGGGAAGAAATGCGGCTTTCAGCTAAAGCCGCCAAATCCTTAATAAAATAGCGGGCATGGGGAGAACTGTCGTAGAAAAATATTTTATTTGCGCAAACGACTTCAGAAAAAGACTGATCGCCTCGAATAGCCGCAAATTCCTCGGAAGCTGCTAAAAGAGCCTGAAAGTCGTCGTGATGCAAGACGCCCGGATGCAAAAGCCTCACAATTTTCCCCGAAGAAGCAATCTCTTCAATATACACTGTTTCTTCATGCCATACCTCGATCTGCTTGACTCCAAACGTCTGCTGAAGACAAGACCGGCCCTTTTCCTTGCATTCTTGGCAATAGCGAACAAACCACCCCAAATCGGGCATGCAAAGATCGATCGGGCGATCATCCCGCTCTAACCATTTCAGCAGCGCGTGCAGATAGATTTTCCCTCCGACCACTGTTTTCAAATAGGCTAAATGAAAATGATTCGATCTTTGATATTGTTCGATTTCAGAAGGGCCTGGATCTTGCATGCCGAAAAGCCATCTTAAAAGTAGAGAATGTTTCAAAGAAGCAAAGCCATGAGGCTTCACTTTCCTCGTTAAAATCCCCTTTTCAAGAAAATGAAGCCCCATAGAATAGTGGCCGCTTTTAGGATGAAACCAACTCGACTCCCCAAACCCATATTCCCCCACATGCTCCCATTTCGCAGAAGAATTGCGCTTTTTAACTAGATCTATCAAGCCTTGAGTATGAGGATAAAAAGTGGGCGTCTGCAAAATCACATCGGCTTTGTCATAGAGGCTCAGATGTTTTTCTTCGAATAGAGATAAACCACTCTCTGATTCATAAAAAATCACCCGCTCCGCATTCTCCACTTGCGCTTGAAATTTTTTCGGCATAAGAGCTAAATGGACAATCTCTACCTGGCGAAATGCCTCTCGAAGTAAACGGACAATTTCTTGCGATGCAATCCAATCTCCGAGTCCATCAAAAATCACCCAAGTAAAGACGACAAGGCGCCCTTTTAAGGGCAAGCGGCTCTCGTACAAGCTATAAAGAGCTTTTTCCACTGCCACCTTTTTCAAAGAGGGCAAATGGGAAAAAGCTCCCTTAATTTTAGACATCGAAGGATTGTCTTTGGCATATAATCGAGGAATGCCTCGGTACATTCTGGGAAAATAAGCTCCAAGCCCCATCGAGATAAAATCTTTTAAAGGCAGCGCGTCGAGCAATTTGAGTTCTAAGTGCAAAGCTCCTCGGTAGCCCATCAAAAAATTATACTGGTCCACAACTTCCAAAAGGGTTTTTTCTGAAAGCTGCGAATCGGACTGAAGAATGTTCATGAGCTCGTCTTGAAACTGGCGAAACGTCCGATCATACGAAGGGTCAAACCCCTCTTCCACCATCCGTCTTTCCACATCGCGCTGGATGTATTGCAAAAGCTCAGCATAAAAAGGGCTTAATCGATCAGGCATAGGCGAACACTCTTTCGTTGATGACGAAAGGCTCATAATCGATATAAAACCCGAATGTCAAGACATTTTTTTTAAACAAAACCGCTACGCCACCCTTAAATGCCAGCAAAATCTTCGTGTGTTAGCCATCAGCCTAAAAGGGGCATGTACAAACGGCGGCCCTAGTAGACGAGTTGGGTCTCGGCGTCGCTTCGCTTGGAAGAAAACCTCGAGGGACTCAGTGTGGAATTGTAAAAAATAATATTTTCGCGAGAAGATATTTTACGGAATTTTTCAGAGGCTTTTCTTATTGGTATAAGGTGGAGGGATTTCGGGCGGTGCAATAGAGGTTAGGATATAAAACAGCCCTTTACGTCCAATCGATTCCAAAGTTCATCGCACACCTGCGATTTATTTACAGGGAATTTCGTCAATATTTTTCAGCAAAAAAAATCAATTAAAAACGCCAAACAGCATTGGCACATCGAGAACCGCTGTCATTGGGTAGCTGATATGATATTTAGGGAGGATGATATTTTGATGGATAGAGGCAATAGCGCAGAAAATTTAGGATTGTTTCGCCGGTTAGCAATGAACATGGCTGCAACTGTGGATCCGGAAAGAGGGCTCGCCTCCAGGGCTTTTTGATTAAAAAGATTTGATAGACATTCCTGTATAACGGTAACATCTTCAAGAAATTTTGGAGATGTTATGAGCAAGAAAAAGGCACAGGAATTTTACTCAGCGATT